>JAHJJI010000133.1 GCA_018823025.1 Gammaproteobacteria bacterium
ATGACTTCCCAGTCGCTGGTGCTGCCCATGACGACGCCGACTTTTACTTGTTCGCTCATTCCTTACGATCCTTGATCAGTGGTGTGTTTTTTCAGATTGTGCGCCGAAGGGCTTGTGCCCGGTAAATATTTCCTCAGCCGGTATTACGCAGCCCCCCGGCAATGGCGTTGATGGAGCGCAGCAGGGAGCTGAGCCAGCGATCGCGCTCCACCTGTGGCAGACTTTCGTCGCGGCAGCGTTGCAGCAGCAGCACCTGGATATGATTCAGCGGGTCCAGGTAAGGATTGCGGCGCGCCAGCGACAAGGCCAACTGCGGCGTTTCCTGCATCAGGCTGGTGGCGTCGGCGATGTTCAGCACCTCGGTGACGGTTCGGTGATACTCGTCGCTAATCGTCCGGTAGATCGCGTCAGAGGTTTCCTTGTTTTCGGCCAGTTCAGCATAGCGGGCGGCGATACCCATGTCGGCCTTGAACAGGGCCATCTGGGTGTTGCCGAGCAGGGCACGGAAAAAAGGCCATTCCCGATACATGCGCTGCAGAGTGGCCAGGCGCTGCGGATCGTTGCTGCGCCAACCCTGCAACGCGGTGCCGATGCCGAACCAGGCAGGCAGGGTGTGGCGCGATTGTGCCCAGCCGAACACCCAGGCGATAGCACGCACCGAGGCTTTGGAGCGGTCGCCCTTTTTTCGATGTGAAGGGCGCGAGCCGATATTGAGCAGGCCAATTTCGGTAAGCGGCGTGACTTCGTAAAAATAGTCGATGAAGCCCGGAGTGCGGTCGGTCAGGCCACGGAAGGTGGCCTCGCCGTTTTCGGCCAGTTTGTCCATGACGCCGAGGAAGTCGGCGCAGTTTTGTTTCTGCTCGCGGATCAGGCTGGTACTGGCCTTGAGCAGGCCGGTCATGCCCATCGACAGCTCGTAGGCTGCGGTTTCTGCATTACTGTACTTGAACGACAGTACCTCGCCCTGCTCGGTGAACTTGATCTGGCCGCGCACGGTGCCTTCCGGCTGAGACAGGATGGCCTCGTGGGTGGGGCCGCCACCGCGCCCGACCGTACCGCCGCGGCCATGGAACAGGCGGCATTCGATGCCGCGCGCTCGCGCCAGTGCGGTGATCTGGGTCTGCGCCTCGTAAAGCGACCAGGCCGATGCGAGAATGCCGCCGTCCTTGGCGGAATCGGAATAGCCGATCATGACTTCCTGCAGGTTGCCGTAGCATCCGAGCAGTGCCGCATAGGCCGGGTTGTCAAGCAGCGCCGTCATCACCGGCTGGATGTGTTCCAGGTCGACGATGGTTTCGAACAGGGGCGAGATGCCGATATGGCAGAACCAGCCATTGTTGTTACGGCCAGCCAGCCCCGCCAGGCTGGCGAGGAACATGACTTCCATGACGTGGCTGGCGGCATGGGTCATCGAGATGACGTAGGAGCCAAACGCCTGCGGGCTGATTTCATGGCGCATGCGCGCCATCACTTCAAATACCTCGAAAGTTTCTCGGCTGGCCTCGCTGAGCGGTTCCCGGCTGATAGAAAAGTTCTGTGTGTGGCCGATCAGGTCACCCAGCAATTCGAGCCGCTGGACTTCGCTGAGGCTGCTGTAATCGGGCAGGCCTGGCTGCTGGGCGAGCAATTCGGCAACGGCTTCGGTGTGGCGGGTCGATTCCTGGCGGATATCAAGATGTACCAGGTAAAAGCCGAAGGTTTCCGTGTTGCGGATCAGGTCCTGTAGTTCGCCGTGGGCAGCCGTGTGGTCGCCGTGGCCGATGAGCGAATCACGCATCAGGGTGAGGTCCGCCAGGAACTCCTGTTCCGACGGGTAGCTGTCGACAAAGGCGTTCTCGCTGCGGTCCTCGATCAGCGCATCGACGGAATTTAGGTTATGTTGCAGCCGATACCGCATCAAATAAAGCTTGCGGCGGTAAGGTTCCTGGCCGAAATGATGGGGATAATCGCCGAACACTGCGGCAAAGCGCTGTTCGTCTTGCGCCAGGCTGGCGGCCATCGGAGCGCTGATCGTGCACAGGCGTTTCGAATGGGTCAGTACGTGGCTGAGATTGACGACTTCGCTAAGGTAATAGCGCAACACTTCTCGCTTCTGCAGACGCAGGGCCAGTACGGTGGTGTCGGGGGTGACAAAGGGATTGCCATCGCGGTCGCCGCCGATCCAGGAGCCGAAGCGCAGGATATTCGGCACCCGGATGCGCTGGCCTGCTGCCAGTTCCGGCCCATAGACGCGGTCGATGGCCTTTTCCAGATAGCGGTAGGTTTCGGGCACGGCCTTGAACAGGCTTTCGCGGAAATAGAACAACCCGTTCTTGATCTCGTCACGGACCTGCGGTTTGTTGGAGCGCACTTCATCGGTTTTCCACAGGATCTGGATCTGTCCCTCGAGCTGGCTGACCAGTTCAAGTCGCCGGTCCTTGCTGGTGCGCGGGTCGTCCAACTGCTCGGTAGTGAGGAAGATGCGGCGCAGGTGTTCCATGATGGTGCGGCGCTTGGACTCTGTGGGATGGGCGGTGAACACCGGAATGTACGCGGCTTGGTCGAGCAGGGTCTGAAGTTCCGCTGCGCTGATGCCCTGAGCGCGAAATTCCCGCAGCGTGGCGTCGAAGGAGCCATTCCACAGGGGGCCGCCGAGACGTACCTGGGCGCGACGGGTCTGGTGCTGGAAAGATTCCTCGGCCAGGTTGACCAGGCTGAAGTATATGCTGAAGGCGCGTACTACGTGGGTGAGTGTTTCTGCATCCAGGGATTTGATGAGCTTCTCCAGTCGGCGCCGACTGGTTGGCGAATCTTCCTTGTGCAGACGAATGTAACCTTTGCGCAAAGCTTCCACTGCCTCCAGCACGCGGCCGTCCTCCAAGGGGCGCAGTACATTGCCGAGCAAATTGCCGAGCAGTTTTACGCGGGCGCGCAACTGGGTATCGCTGGGTGTTCTAAACATGCTTTAAATTGTTCTGTTTTTCATCCTGAGTGTCACTCCGGCATGACCGTTATCGGTCAGAAAAGTGGAAATAGCTCACGATTTTGGGTTAGTCGCTAAGTTCGAAATCCATGGCAGTCCGATCCGTTGCGCCATGCTGTGACAGGCTGTTGGCGAATTTTAGCTGGTCCGGGTGGCTGTTGAAGCTGGCAGCCGCTTCCGGCGTAGCCAGGCGCACCAGCCAGCAACGGCGGGGCTTTTCGCCATTAGCCGCGGTCCCTGTCTGCACACGCCGCACGCCGGGAATAGCCGTTAGGGTTTCCTTGCCTTGGCGCAGCATCGCAACGGCTGCCTCTTCGGACATGCTTTCGGGTAGATTATACATCACGATGCGCTCGACTTCACGCCATGGCCGGCACTGTGCCATGACCTCCGCCGCGCGACCGCTACTGCCCCAGATGCGGATGCAGCGCTCCACTTCTTCACGGATAGCACTCCTGACGCTGTGGGTGACCATTTTATAGCTTTTCCTGTCGGGGCCTGCATAGGCATTGATAGAATTGGCCGCCGCTTCCGACAGCGCTGTGTAGTAATTGATTTTAGCTACGCCGTGTGCGATCAGTTTTCTGTATTGCTCGTCGGAAAGCCCGGTGCCTCCATG
>JAHJJI010000134.1 GCA_018823025.1 Gammaproteobacteria bacterium
CCACCGAAGAAAAAATAATCTCAAGGGAATTAAAATGGCTGAAGACAAAAAACCAAAACCTGTTCAGGAAGATTTTAGAAAAAAGTCCTCCGATACCTCACACAGCCGTGTCGAAAAGACACAAAGACAGAATGTCACCAACACCCGACCATCGCCGCCGAACCAGAATGGCCACAATGGAAAAGGCAAGGATAGAGGCACATGAATCTCGATGATATGAATGACGGCCAGCACGATTTACTATTCGCTGTGCGTCGTTCCATCCGCTACCACGATAGGCGCAGGGCATTCTTCGATCGCATGCACCAGGTCACCGCCGGACTCACGATACTGCTCGCTGGGTCGGTGCTGTTTGACATGGCGCGCCCCGGACATACTCCTTGGTGGATGACCGTTATGGCTTTCGTTGCCGCTTTGCTTTCCGCCTGGGACATGGTGGTCGGTTATGCCCAAAAAGCAAACCTGCATGGCACGCTGAAAAATCGTTTCAGCACTCTTGAAATGGCCATGATAGCCGGGGACGATACCCCGGAAACATTGAACAAACACCTGCTAGAACGGTTACGTATCGAACAGGACGAACCCCCAATCTACCGCGCACTGGACCTCCTCTGCCGTAATGAACTGATGATCGCGATGGGATACAAAAAATCCGGCGATCAAGTCCATTTATTCGATGAAATTGGCTTGTTCGAGAACCTCACGCGCCACATACTCCACTGGGAAAACATTTCCCAGACTTCCACTCATCCGCCAGTACAAAATCAAGTCGGCAGGTAGGATATCGAACGACTGTTCCTGTGGCACAACAGAGACCATCGGTCAGTTGCCCACGTCCATAATGCCTATCCCGTACAGTTATTGACAGAACTCCAAGGCGGCTTCGCCGCAAATGCGTCCGGGCGGTGCGGCGCTGCGCGGCGCTCCGTCCGGGCGCTTTGCGCTTCGCCGCTGATGTCTGACAATACTGTTTCGGGTAGCCGATTTGTCACTTCCCGAATGGTTAAGATTTTCCACTGGTGGATTCTTGTCGGCAGGATGAAGGAATCCGCCTCGACGCCGATGATTCTCTTGCCTACCGGGTCGCCGTATTTTCCTGTTTCGTCGCTTTCTACCTTTGCCAGTTTGACCGGCAAGGCGTTGCGTTTCGGAGTGGCACCACCTAACACCATGAGGAATTGAGCCCAGTTCCCACTGTCGGCAGCCTCGAATGCTTCTCGGAGTACCCCTTCTGGAACGTCGCCCCCTGCCCTCCTCAGTTCGCGCCATAGGGAGACTGGTACGCCACCGAATTGCTGAAACTGGCGGATGCCCCAGGTTGATGCCCAAGCGGTGACACGTTCCGCAGAGCTTTTGGCATCCCTACCGCTCTCGTCTTCGTCGATGCCGTAGGCGTCGATATTCTTTGAAATGTACTTGGCGATGTAGCCGATGGCGCTGCCTTTGGCCTTGTCGATGGCCAGCCAGGTGAAGCGGCGATCTTTGGCCCCTGCTTCGTCGCCGTCTTCCTGCAAGGCGTAGTGCAGGAAAATTTTCCTCAGTGTTTCGATGTTTTCAGGTGCGGTAAACAGTAACAGGTGCCAATGCGGCGTTCCATCCTGGTGAGGCTCTGCAACACGAAAACCATATATTTCAATATCATTGCGTTTAATCTTCGCCCTAATTCTTGACCAGACAAGGGATAGATAGGCTTGTGCTTGCCTGGGTGTGGTGTCGTCATGTTTTGGATTTACTTGTCCGCTTTTTGACAGCCTGGCGTGCATCCGTGACGGACAAGTCAAGGTGTAAAACTCTGCAACATGCCCTAGATCGTCGGCGATGGTCTCAAAGCCGCTCACCCTGGCCATGAGTTCGTTGCGCCGGTTCTTGGGGTTAGACATGCCCTTTTCGGCCATCTCTTCCAGGGTAAAGGCTTGATCATTTTCGTTGATGGCAATCATCCGGCTAAGGATGCGGCGATTCCGCTTTTTTTGCTCCTGGTGGCGACACAGGGTTTCGTCGCTGACATAAGCGCCGGTGCGTTTGTGTACCATACCTATACGGATGGCTTCGGTTTCCAGTTGGCGGGCATGGGCCTTGCGTATTTGCCGCAGCCACCAGTGTTCATCATAGAGCCGCCGCAATGCGCCTTTGACGGTCATGTTGGGATCCTCATAAGAAGGTGGTGCAATGCCGAACGTTTCTGCCAATTTCCATGTTCTGATCAATGCCTGGGTGTCGTCTGGAATCAACCAGGCAATCTGGCGCATTTCGTTGGCCTGTTTTTTGGCGAGTTGTTCCAACTCGATATCAGTTGCCTGTATTGGAATCGCACTCTTACGAGAGCGTTCCCAATGCTCCAACAAATAGAGATTGGCGGCACGTTCGCCCTCGAAAACGAATAATTCCTCGTATTCTCTGGCAAGACGGTGGGCGAATCGCGTTGGGAAAAGGCGAAAAATATTGTTGCGCCAGTGATTATCATCCGGGTCGGTAAGATTGAGGCCGGCCAGGGCTGTTTCGGCGGCGACGACATTAGGGGCGAGCAGGTCCCGCAACGCGGGCGGCGTTTGACGTGCGAACATGGCTGCCCCTACTCGCTGGTGGAGCGTTTGACGTTGGACGTGATATGGCTGTCCAGGTCAGAGAGGCGATAGCGAACAGCGCGGGAGCCGACTTTTATGAAGGGGATGCGGGCACCTGCCCAGCGGTCGCGTTCAAGGAATGCGATACTGACGCCCAGGTATTGGGCAGCGTCTTTGGTGGTAAGCAGTTGGGGTTGCATCATTGTCTCCGTGGTTGGTTGAACACGGAGAAATTTTGGCATATTGGCAATCCTGAATATTCGGCGGCTGCGTGCAGAAAGATCAGCGCTTGCAGAATGTAATATCTAATTCAGTATGTTGAAATTACCCCTTTTGCGAAAGGCGCTGTGCAGAAGGGGAATTATTGGGAAAGGAGTTTGCTCCGCCAAGGGGCGGATCGGTCGTTGATATGGTCTGAAAGCGCTTTGCTTAAGGTGACTTCCCAGTGGTCAGCAGAGAGCAGGCGTTGTTTCTCGGTCGGGAGTGTATTGTAAAATTTGCGAACGGCTTCGACCTGATTCTTGAACTCGCCCCCCTCCCAATACTTGACCAGTTCCCGTTTGATTTGGGATATGGGTTCGTGTCTGGCAAAAGCCGCTTTACGACTGCGTTCACTAACTGCTGAATCAATGGAAGTGGAAGGTTCGGTATCTGGAGAGTCTTCTGTCGCGGCTTGTTGACCTGTATCCGTTTCCTGGGAAGTATCATCCTTGAGCACGGAAGCGTTGGAGGGACGGGGTACACCAGGGAGAGGAATGTAGCTTTCTCCTCGCCACATCGGGCTTATCCAGAATTCCGGAAAGGGTATCGTGAACTCTTTGCACCAGTATTGAAGCTCCCAGAAGGGGATCAGGACAGCTTCTAGAAAATCCTTGTCGATGACATTTTTCTCGATACAGGACGTAAACTGGTCAGCATAATCATCAATAGATTTCTTTAACTTCATTTTCAGAAGCTTCTGATTCATCTGTCCTCTTTCCCTTCCCAGGAGAAGATCAGAATACAGCCGCTCAAAGTATATTTCTGCCGCCAGAACCCGGAGGGTGTCCTTGATTTCGAGAGGTATTGAGGCGAGATCATCATATAGATGAGGGTCCGCACCATTCCAACGGTGAGCAAGTTCCCAGAGAGTCAGTCGGTCAGAGTTTAAGGCCATGGCTATATCAAAGAGTTTGGAGTTCGATGAACCAGGCGATTCTATCGGCGCATTGCGGCAACGCTATAGAAGCACAATAAGGATTAGAACGATTTCGGGGTATCCGGGGCATTGAGGTTGACACCCTCATCTTTGGCTATTGCGATAATTTGCTGTTCCATTTGCGGCAGGTGTTGTTCGACGATGTTCCAGATCAGCGTCAAATCCACACCTAAATATTGATGCGCCAGAAAATTTCGGGTGGCGGCGATTTGTGTCCAGGGTGTTTCGGGGTGGGAAGAAGTCAGGCTATCGGTTCCCAAATCCTTGACGGCTTGGCCGATAACTTCGAGGTTGCGGATAACGGCGTCCTGGGTTTTGTGGTCTTGCAAGAAAGCTTCCTTGCCTTCTTGTACATATTCCTTGATCCAGCCGATGCAGTCGTAAATGTGACGAATGTAAACGGAGCGGTCTTTCGTCACAATGGCGCAGCCTCGCCAAGGATACGATCTTTCAGATAACGATTGATGCCATTGGGGGTCAGTACGTCCACTTTCCTACCGATAGCCTTCTCGAAATCTTGTTGCAGGCCGATCAAATCAAACAGGCTGCGGGTTTCCTGCATGTCTACCAGAAAATCCACGTCGCTATCTTCGCGGTCTTCGCCACGAACAACCGAACCGAACAGGCGGACATTGCTTGCCCCATGCTTGGCTGCAAGGGCCAGAATTTCGGTTCTTTTGCTTTGTAGGATGCTGAGTGTGCTCATGATTTTCGTATTGTAGTCTAAATCATCATTGTGAATAGGCCCGCTGCACGGATTTATTCATCCCAAGATGAGGTTTGGGCAGCTAGGATAGAACGGCGTTGACCCTTGCAAGCAGCTTTGGCGTAATTTTCTCCTGACGCTCAATCTTACTGACATAGGCTTGGGTGACGCTCAGGCGCTGGGCCAATTCTTTTTGGGTAATATGCGCTTTCATGCGAGCCAGGGCGACCGGGTTGTCTACATAATCATCCAACAGGAAAGGCACGTATTTTTCACCTTTCTCCGTTGCGGCTTCCAGTCCGGCCAGTTCGTCCTCGATTTCCTCTTTCAGAGCCTTGTAAATCATGACGGGCAGCAAAACGTATTCGTCTTTTCCGTCGATGGATTTAATGGTTTGCAGCGTCATTTGTAAGCGTCTCCACGTGGCTTGATTTTTTCAATTGAGATCACCCTAACCGTGTCCTGTCGGTCGAAGATCACACGCCAGTTGCCTACCCGCATGCGGTAGTATGGCTCGCCTTCCAGTTTTTTGATGTCCAGTTCAGCATTATCAGGATTGGCGCCGAGTAATTCTATTTTCTCGGCAAGCCTGAATCGTTCCGGTCTGGCTAGGCTTTGCAACTTCTTCCGGGCCTGTTGCTTGATCGTAAGCATGTAAGGCATGGTTATATTGTAGGGTTGTATTTGGTTATATTCAAGTGGTTTTAGTTA
>JAHJJI010000135.1 GCA_018823025.1 Gammaproteobacteria bacterium
CAGGGCGCCTTCCTGACCGGCGACCTGTTCAACCTGTTTGTCTTTTTCGAGGTGATGCTGCTTGCCTCCTATGCGCTGCTGGCCCACGGCGAAGGACTTGCGCGCACCCGCGCAGGCCTGGCCTATGTGGTGCTGAATCTGGCCGGATCGGCCCTGTTCCTGATCGCACTGGGTCTGCTCTACGGGACACTGGGCACCCTCAACCTGGCCGATGTGGCGCTACGCCTGCAAAACCCGGATCACAATATCGCCCTGGCAAGGCTGGCGGGCGCGCTGCTGATTGCCGTGTTCGCCCTCAAGGCGGCGCTGCTGCCCCTGTCTTTCTGGCTGCCCCACGCCTATGCCGCCGCCGGTGCGCCCGTGGCGGCGCTGTTTGTCATCATGACCAAGGTCGGCATCGTCGCCATCCTGCGGATACACGCCGTGGCCTTTGCCCCGGCCGCAACAATGGCTGACCTGCTTGACTGGCTGGTGCCGCTGGCGCTGGCGACACTCCTGTTTGCCGCCCTGGGCGCTCTCGCCGCCACCCGACTGCGATATTTCGCCGCCTGGCTGGTGCTGGTTTCCGCCGGTACGCTGCTGGTGGTTCCCTCCTATGCGCAGGCCGGTATCACAGCCGCGGCCCTGTATTACCTGTTCCAGTCCACCTTCGTCGTTGCTGCCTTCTTCCTGCTGGCGGAATTGATCGCCGAGCGGCGCGGGAAAGTTTCCGATGCCATTAAACCCGGACCGGCGTTCCATTCTCCCTGGCTGGCACTGGGCTTTTTTCTGGCTGCCATCACCGTTGCCGGATTACCCCCCCTATCCGGCTTTCTCGGCAAACTTATGCTGCTTTCCGCAGTGCGGGAAACGCCGGCGGGTCCGGCAATCTGGATTGTTTCGCTGACGACGGGCTTTCTGATCATGGCCGCCCTGGCAAGGGTCGGCAGCCGCCTGTTCTGGAAGCACAAGTCGGATACTCAGCCCCATGCAACCCCAACCATCGCATGGCAGCCTACGGCAGCCGTCCTGCTGCTGGTCGCCGCCAGCCCCATGCTGGCGCTCTTCGCCCGACCGGTATCGGATTACGCTGCCCGTGCCGCGGCCCAGTTGCATGCCCCCGGCGCCTATGTCAACGCGGTATTGGGCATGGGTAAACATGCCATCGTCCGGGAGACACGACCTTGATGCGCCGCCTCTTTCCCCGCCCTGCCCTGTCCGTGGCCATTTTCCTGCTCTGGGCCGCGCTCGCCAATGCGGCCTCGCTGGGCATGCTGTTGCTGGGCGCCGTACTGGCGCTGGCGCTGCCTTTCGTCTCGAAGCCTTTCTGGCCCGACGCACCGCGCCTCGCTCGCCCCGGCACGATGTTGACACTCGCGGCACGGGTAGTACTGGACATCGTTATCGCCAACGGGGCCGTGGCACGCCGCGTGATCGGCCCGGTTGCCCGCCTCGAACCGGCCTTCGTCGAGGTGCCGCTGGATTTGCGCGATCCCTTCGTCGCCACGATCCTCGCCAGTATCGTGTCGCTCACGCCGGGCACCGTGTCCATCGACGTGGATCAGGAGAGCTGGGTACTCTGCCTGCATGCGCTTGACGCACCTGATCCCGCTGCCCTGATCCGGGAAATCAAGCAGCGCTACGAGGCGCCGCTCAAGGAGATATTTACATGTTGACGATCGCCGTGGAGATCGGTTTCGTGCTCATCGGGCTGGCCATGGCCCTCAATCTCTGGCGCCTGGTGCGCGGACCGGACGCCACCGATCGCATTCTGGCGCTGGATACGCTGACCATCAACGCCATCGCGCTGCTGGTGCTGTTCGGCATCCGCGCCGGCAGCAGCGCCTATTTCGAGGCGGCGCTGGTACTGGCCGCCATGAGCTTTGTCGGCACCATGGCGCTGTGCAAATATCTGCTGCGCGGAGACATTATCGAATGAACGTCATCATCGAATTCGCCGTCTCCGTCCTGATCCTGCTGGGTGCCGTGTTCGCCCTGCTGGGTTCGATAGGGCTCGCCCGCCTGCCGGATTTTTTCACTCGTCTGCACGGCCCCACCAAGGCCACCACCCTGGGTGTGGGCGCCATGGTGCTGGCCTCGGCCATCTACTTCACCGCCACCCAGCCCGGCGTCAGCCTGCATGAGATCGCTGTAATGGTCTTTCTCTTTATCACCGCGCCAGTGACCGCCCACCTGCTGGCCAAGGCAGCCTTGCACCGGCGTGGCGATCGCCAACCCTCTCCCCATCCCTCTCCCGCAAGCGGGAGAGGGGGCAATGGTGACGGGCGCTTGTTTCGATCAGGGAACGATTGCCCTCTCTCCCTCCGGGAGAGAGTTGGAGAGAGGGACGAAGTTACGCAGCGCCAGGAAGAGGTGAAATGAGCACCTGGACCACGGCCGGCGGCCTGCTCGGCGGCATCGGCCTGTTCCTGCTCGGCATGGGGCTGATGACCGACGGCCTCAAGCTCGCCGCCGGCCCGGCGCTGGAGCGCATCCTCGCCCATTCCACCAAAACCCGCTTGCGCGGTCTGGCTTCGGGTGTGCTGGTCACCGCGCTGGTGCAGTCTTCCAGCGCCGTAACGGTGGCTGCCATCGGCTTCGTCAATGCCGGACTGCTCACGCTGGGGCAATCGATGTGGGTGCTGTTCGGCGCCAACGTCGGCACCACCATGACCGGCTGGCTGGTGGCACTGGTCGGGCTGAAGTTCAAGATCGAGGTGCTGGCGCTGCCGCTGATCGGCATCGGCATGGCGCTGCGCCTTTCCGGCGACGGCAAACGGCGCGGCGCGCTGGGACAGGCTCTGGCAGGATTCGGCGTCCTGTTCCTGGGCATCGACATGCTCAAGGAATCCTTTTCCGGGCTATCCGCGAATTTCAGCATGCCGGAAGGCGAAGGGATCAGGGACACGCTGATGCAGGTGCTGATCGGCATCGCGCTTACCGTGCTGATGCAATCCTCCAGCGCCTCCCTGACCATCGCGCTGACTGCCGCCCAAGGCGGACTGCTCACGGCCCAAGGTGCCGCCGCCATGGTGATCGGCGCCAATATCGGCACCACGGTCACCGCGCTGATCGCCTCCATCGGCGCCACGCCCAACGCAAAACGGGCCGCCGCCGCCCATATCCTGTTCAATCTCCTGACCGGCGCCGTGGCGCTGGCGCTGCTGCCATGGCTGGTATCGGCCATCGGCACGGCGGGCGAAGCGCTGGAACTCGGCTCGTCGCCGGCGGCCAAACTGGCCCTGTTTCACACCACCTTCAACCTGCTCGGCGTAATCCTGATCTGGCCTATCGCCGAACGCATGGTTCTGTTTCTCGGAAAACGTTTCCATGCCGCCGAAGAAGACGAAGCCCGGCCACGCTATCTGGACGCCAACATCGCAACGGTACCGGCGCTGGCGCTGAACGCACTGGAGCAGGAAGTGCGACGCATGGGCGGCATCGCCCTGCGCATGATGCGTGAGGCCATGGCGGGCGCCGCCTACGACAAACTGGCGCGGGATCAGCAAATCGTGACCAAGCTGAATCAAGTGGTGGCAGATTTCATTTCACGTATCAACCAGGCCGGCATGTCGCAAGACAGCGCCCAGCGCCTGCCTCATATTCTACGCGTGGCGCGCTACTACGAGGCGGTGGCCGAACTGGCCATGGAGGCCGCTGCTGCAGCACGCGAAACGCCCCTGCCGACGCTAATCGAAACGGGTAGCAGCTTTCTCGACCAGGTAACCCGGCTTTTTTCCCGCATTGATCCAGAGGGGTACCAGGAATATGCCGC
Source organism: Gammaproteobacteria bacterium (assembly GCA_018823025.1). GTDB lineage: Bacteria > Pseudomonadota > Gammaproteobacteria > Burkholderiales > Sulfuricellaceae > Sulfuricella. The sequence goes on from JAHJJI010000135.1 coordinate 3,755, forward strand.
CGACGTCGAAACCGGCTTGCAGAGCCTGGAAGGGGACTATCAGATATTGAAAACGGAGCTCCTGGAGGCAGGCGCCCAGGGCCGCCTGCCAGTGGCAGATATGGATGCTCGCTTGCGCGCCGCGAGCGCCATCCATCGCGCGGTGCAGCAGGCCGCCAAGGCGGCGCGCCTGCTTGTCGCCAAGTCGTCTGCACGTGAGGCAGCACAGGAATAACCATGAGCAACATCATAGACCGTCTGAAACGCCTGCTGCCCGACCCGGAAACGGTGCGCAACAGCCGCTGGCTGCGCTGGATCGGGCCGGCCCTGCACCATCCTCGACTGTGGCGACCCACCCGGCGCGGTATTGCCTTGGGCATCGCGCTCGGTGTATTTTTCGGACTGCTCGTTCCTCTCGCCCAGATTCCTCTTTCCGCAGGCATGGCCGTGCTGTTGCGTGCCAACGTGCCCACCGCCATCGCCAGCACTCTGGTCACCAATCCGGTGACCTTCGGCCCCATCTACTATGCGGCCTACCGCATCGGCGTCACGCTGGTCGGCGAGGACGATGCACGCGCGACAAAAAAACCGCTGATGCCCCGGGAAAAAGGCGCTGCCGCGTGGCTGGCATCCGCCTGGGACCGCATTACCGCAGTAGGCAAACCACTTCTGCTGGGCTTGGTGATCATGGCCAGCAGCATGGGTCTGCTCGCCTATCTGGCAGTGACCTTGCTGTGGCGGCTGAAAACCAGTCTGACCTGGCGGCGGCGCCGTCGCAAGCCTGCTCCGCCCCGCGAGGACACAGAGCAAAAAGATTGATCTTTGCTTACCCTGTCCGAGCCATGATTGTCCCAGTTGTGCCATCAAGCGACAGTCAGGGTTGAAAATTCGAAGCCAGAAAGCTGCCGTTGATCACAGGCTCCTTCGTGGACGTTGCGGTCGATCAAAGAAATAGACTTTGCGCCGCATAAACACATGTATGCTAGCGCTTTACACTTCCCGCCCCGCGCTCGAAAACATTTCAGGCCTTAAACACTGACCATAGCATGGAGATAAATAAAATGCGGTCAAAAGAGAACCTAATAACTGTAGGGACGGCAGGATTTCTTTATCTTTTGTATTTTTTTATCGGTGCTTGGTGGGTCGGTATAGGCTTTAGCGGAATAGGTCTGGTCTATATTGCCTATATTCTTTATACAACCAATGGGTGCAAACCAGGAAGTTGTAACGGTATTTTTTTCCTGCCAGGATTGCTGAGTCTTTTCATAGGAGTCATATTTATCGTTGATAGTTTGGTATGACCGTAACGATTAGGTACTTAACACTCTTTTAAAAAAAATCTCGATGAAAATTATTTATGTCGCAATATTGTTCGTCGTCGCTTTCGTACTAAATGGCTGTGGCGAAAAAGTGCCTAGTCTAGATATAAAGGAACAGCGTATTGAAGCAGAAATAAAAAAACAATTTCCTGGAAAGATAAAACGCGAAGGCAACAAGTTGATTGTTGGCTCGGTCTCAGGTAAGGAGCATGTTTTTGAGGATAATCGCAGTGAGGAGAATTCCGATATTGCCAATAGTTATGTGGCCCACTTGGCATCGTCACGCCTTCCCGGTCTTGATTGGTTAATTGTCACCGTCGGATATTACGAGAACAGTGGTCAAAAATTAATCAGTTTAACTTCCGGTGAGATGCTCGAATATGATGGCTCTTATGAGCCGATTCTGTCCCCTGACAAAAATCATGTATTGATTTATTCACAAGACATAGATGCAGGCTTCAGCTCTAACTACATCTCCGTTTATCAACTTGATCAAAATTCGATCAACTTAGAAATTGAGTTTGATGGCGATCCTAGTGAAACTCGAAAAGATAGCTGGGGGCCGGACAACCCACGCTGGCTCAACAATGAAACATTAACCTATGATGAATTGAGGTCTGCAAAAGGGGACCGCAAGCAGGCCACCCATATCAAACTACAGTTGATAAAAGGTAAATGGCATAGAACTATTACCGGGAAATCAGCTTACATTAAAAATAATTTGCAGTAGCGAAAAAACTTCAATAATTAGCATCATCAATTGCAGATAAGAAAGCGATCAGGTCGGGATTCTGCTTTGCTGATTCCCCAAGAAAGTGTTTGATTTGGCGTTCTAGAAGTCGATGCATGATTCACCTTTTTAGAATACACGGCAGGCTCAGGCAAGGGTTCGTCTTGCATTGCATATATTCTGTAAAGTTAACAAAATCGTGGGACTTTAACTTCAAAATTCTATCCGATATATAAACTGAAAAATGTTGTTTGTCCGTTGTGTCCACAATCCAGAAGTTCACCATCCAAATTAGGCAGCTACATAGCAGCCACTCGTCACTGACAGCAACGGGTCGCGAAGAGAAGATCACCTTTCCCGAAAGCCGCTGGCCTCAATGTCATGATGTCGGTTCGCTTAGTGGTGTCGGCTGCCCATGCATTATTCGGACGATCAATGGCCATGTTGCGCAGTAGGTAAGGATAGACCGGGTGCGCTGGTTGGCGCCTGCTAGTGTGGGGATGCGGTACAGGGCTTCGATACCCATCGCGTCATCAGCGTGCAGACACGCTTGCGCCTGATCTGGTGTCTTTTCCGCCGCATCAGCACCAGATCAGCCTCTGAAACTGGCCGTGGCTGATTATTCGTGTGTGGGCAGATCTTTCGCCCATGCAGGAGAGGATTTATCCCCGTAAGGCTTTGGCATGATAGGCCAAGTGTTCGCCAATAAATGTGGCAACGAAATGGTAGCTGTGATCATAGCCTTCCTGCATGCGCAACGTGACGGACCCGCCCTGTTCTTCATAGGCCGCTTGCAGATCCTGTGGGAACAGTTGTTCCGCCAGAAACTCATCATTGGTGCCCTGATCAATTAATACCGGTATGGCACTGTGCCCGGCCTTGATCAGTTCGGTTGCATCGTAGGCCTTCCACTGTTCTTTATCATCACCCAGATAAGCGCCGAAGCACCCCTTGCCCCATGGGCTTTTCACTGGATGGCAGATGGGTGAAAAGGCAGAAACAGAGCGGTAGGTGCCTTTTCCCTTGATGGCGCAGATCAATGCGCCGTGACCCCCCATGGAATGACCGCTGATGGATTTGATGCCGGGCAGCACCGGAAAATGGGCCTCGATCAATGCCGGCAGCTCTGCGGTGACGTAGTCATACATCTGGTAATGGTTGGACCAGGGCTGCTGGGTGGCATTGACATAAAAGCCGGCGCTCTTGCCCAGATCGTAGCGAGCCGGTTCGTCTGCCACATCATCGCCGCGGGGACTGGTGTCCGGCATGATCAGCGCCAGTCCAAGTTCGGCGGCATAGCGTTGCGCACCGGCTTTGGTGCGGAAATTGTCATCGGTGCAGGTCAAGCCCGACAGCCAGTAGACAGCGGGCACCTTTTCCTTTTCTGCCTGTGGCGGCAGATAAACGGAAAACGTCATGGTGCAATGACAGCTTGTGGACTGATGCTCATAGCGGTTCAGCCATCCACCGAACTCTTTGATGCTTTCGATTTGCTTCATGATTCAAACATCCTAGAAAATGATCACGGAGCGAATGCTTTCGCCGCTGTGCATCAAATCAAATGCGCGGTTGATATCCTCGAGCGGCATGGTGTGGGTGACCATCTTGTCCAGCTCAATTTCGCCGCTCATGTAACGGTCCACATAGCCGGGCAATTCCGTCCGTCCCTTGACGCCACCGAACGCGCTGCCCTTCCAGGTACGGCCCGTGACCAGCTGGAACGGGCGGGTGCAGATTTCCTGACCACCACCGGCGACCCCGATGATGGTTGAGACGCCCCAGCCCATGTGGGTGCACTCCAGTGCTTCGCGCATCACGTGGACATTGCCGATACACTCGAAAGAGTAATCGACGCCGCCCTTGGTCATTTCGACAATGGCCTCCTTGACGCTGCCGCTCAATTCCTTGGGATTGACGAAATCGGTCGCGCCCAGCGCCTTGGCCATGGGCCATTTGCCCGGGTTGATGTCTATGGCAATGATGCGTTTCGCCTTGGCCATCACGGCACCCTGAATACAGGACAAACCTATACCGCCCAGACCGAAGACCGCTACTGTTGAACCGGGCTCAACCTTGGCCGTGTTGATGACCGCGCCGATGCCGGTGGTGACGCCACAGCCCAGCAGGCAGACCTTATCCAGCGGGGCCGCTTTATTGATTTTTGCCAAGGCAATTTCAGGCACCACGGTATATTCTGAAAACGTGGAGCAGCCCATATAGTGGTAAATAGGCTTCCCATTCATGGAAAAACGTCGCGTACCGTCGGGCATGTAGCCGGTCCACACGGTGGATGCAATGGATTGGCACAGGTTGGTTTTGGTGGAATGGCAATATTCACATTCGCCGCATTCGGGAATGTACAGGGGTATCACATGATCACCCGGTTTCAGATCCTTGACGCCGGGGCCGCACTCCACCACTTCGCAGCCACCCTCGTGGCCCAGCACCACAGGAAAAACGCCTTCGGGGTCATCGCCGGACAGGGTAAACGCATCCGTATGACAGACACCCGATGCGATGACTTTGAGTAACACCTCACCTTCCTTCGGGCCTTCCACCTCTATCATCTCGATAGACAGGGGTTTTTTCACTTCCCATGCAACAGCGGCTTTTGATTTCATCAGGTTCGTCCTTGATAGTATGAATATATTCTTAGGGGTATCGCTTTATTTACATTGATTGTCTGCCGCAGGCCTTTCGCTACCTGGCATACGTAAATGGTGCGAATCAATGGATTGGGATCCGCTATAGAATCCACATCATACGGACAAGCGATTGTTACCGTTGACATAGATTCACAACTGGACTTAGGAGCTTAAACGAGAGCACATGAAAAAATCATAGGCCATATTTAGTGGCTCAGATAAGATATTCCGGAATTATCCCAAATCATATCTGCGTCAGGGCAGGTTTGCTATGATTAAGCCGGTTGTTTCAAAAACAGGCACTCATTTACAAGGCAATCCTCGTGGCACGTTCGCCGCTTCCGGCTTCTTTTTTTGGTATGGTTTTGGGACTAGCTGGCCTCGGTCAGGCTTGGCGCATTGCCGTTCGTCTTTGGGGCATGCCAGCGTCTATCGGGGAAGGTTTGCTGCTGTTGGCAGCACTGGTCTGGGCTGGGTTGCTAGTGGTGTATGGTTGGCAAGCAATACGATATCCAGCCGTTGTCAAAAGTGAATTCCAGCATCCGGTGCAAGGGAGTACGCCGGCGCTGCTAGCTGTTTCTACCCTGCTGATTGTGCTAGCTGTTCTACCCTATTCACGAACATTGGCATGGGTACTTGCCGCGGCAGGAATTGCCTGGCATTTAGCTTTTTCCCTCTGGCATACCGGCGCGCTCTGGCAAGGGGGGCGCGATTCGCTCGATACGGCACCGACCCTTTATTTGCCTACTGTGGCCGGCAATTTTACGAGCGCTGCTGCACTCGGCGGGCTCGGCCATCCAGACTGGGGGTGGTTGTTTTTGGGTGCGGGGGTCTTTTCTTGGCTGGCGCTTGAATCACTGATCATCCAGCGCCTCTGGCATTCCAAAGCCTTGCCCACCGCTCAACGCCCACTGCTTGGCATCCAGTTTGCCCCACCGGTAGTTTGCGCCATGGCTTGGTTAATGCTCGACCCGGGCTCTACTGATCATTGGCTGCTGATGCTGTGGGGCTATGGTTTGTTCCAGCTTTTGCTGGGCATTCGTCTGGGTTCATGGCTCGGCGCTCAACCCTTTTCCCCATCCTATTGGGCCTATACCTTCGGCATTGCCGCTGCAACAATCTGTGGTCTTAAATTGGCATTGGCGGGTGTCAGTGCAGCGCAGATTCTTGCGATACCTGTTTTTGTGGGCGCTAATCTGTTTATCGGTTATCTCTCCCTGCGCACTGCATGGCGTGCTGTCCACAGTCGGCTGTCCAGCTAACAGGGGTAGAAGGCGAGTGTCAATTATCGGCACGCTTTACCGGATTCACAGGGACGATCAGATTGGCGCACAGGTGTAGCAGGTGCCGGCTCACCGACCTCCGTGCTTCCACTTGAGGATGCCGCGCAGCAACCGACCGAGCAGGTCGGGGCCGGTGATCAGACGGGGCGGCTGAGTCCAGATCAGGATGGTGTCGTAGCGGATGAGATGGTCGTCCGGGGCCGCCTTGTCGAAGTGCAGCCGGACGATGGCCTCGCCCAGGGGTGCCTCGGAATCGCGGATGATGACGGGTCGATGGCAGAATGCATATGGATCCGTGGCCGCCTCGCTAAACAGGGCATGACGCAGGAAACCATCGGCGTCCATGATCAGGCGGGGCTCATCGGTCTCGTCCGTAATCACCACCCAGGTTCTGCCGGAGGCGTTGACCCTGCGCAGGAAGGGATCTTCGGGCGAGGCTTCGAATTCAGGAAACACCGGCACATCGTCCCGGCTCGGCAGGCGGATAACGCTCTTCGGGTCGAGAGAGGTACCCTCTTCACCCACGGTCATGTCGTCGATGGTAAGAAAATTGAGGGCGCCGATGGCCTCCAGGCGGTCCATCTCGGTTTCATCGGCGATCATGTGGCGGCGGATGATCTCCTTGATGTCCACCTCGCGGTAATAGCGGATGCCTTCCTTGCCCAGCCAGGCGTCCAGCACCAGGGCCGTTGGCTTGGCCACGGGATAGAGCAGCACTTGGTAGAAGCGCAGCATAGGCGAGAGCAGCGCAACCATCTTGAGCGCATGGCGGGTGAAATAGGCCTGGGGCGCGATCTCGCCGAAGAGGGTTATGGCAAAGGTAGAAAACAGGAAAGCGCCCACGCCGGCGAGCACGGAGTCCGCCAGCAGGGCGAGCAGGACATTGACGGCCACGTTGCCCCACAGGATGGTGGTGAGGATGGCGTTGGCATCTTCCCGCAGCGCGAGGACCTTCTGCGCCGCCGCATTGCGGCCCGCAGCCTCCACCTCCAGTTCCAGCCGGCTCATGCTGAACACGGCCAGGTTGAGGCCCGACAGCATGCCCGCCTGACTGAGGCACAGGCCGATGCCCAGCCATGTCAGCAGGTCATTGGCCATGATACGACCTCCCCTTCGAGTTGGTCATGGCTCCCGGCACGAACCGGTAGCCCCCGCACGACTGCTCTAAATATCCGGCTGAGCCTGATCCTCATTGCCTGGCCAGGCGGTACTGCCGCGGATATGCACCTGGCCTGAATCCCCCCTCCGCAGTGCCCGGCCGCTGCTTCAGTAGCATAACAACACGTCGCAGTCCGCCACATGGGCCACGTCCTTGCTGACGCTGCCCAGCAGCAATTCCTGCATGCCGCTCTTGCCGTGACGGCCAAGGACGATCAGGTCGGCACACAGAGCCTTGGCGCGGTCGCAGATGGCGGTGGGGGGATTGGCCGCCATGACGTTCCGCGTAATTTTGCCCTCGTTCGCTCCCGCCAACTCGATATCCAGCCGATTTTCCGCATCCTTCAGGACGCGTGCCTGACGATCCAGGATGAACTCACCTTCCATCCCCGCCTGTTGCATCCGGTCATCATGCTCGGTATCGTAAACATGCAGCACTTCGATCCGCGCACCCGATGCGACGGTGCGGGCAAGTTCCAGCGCATTGATCGATCCCGGCGAGAAATCCACTGCGGCGATAGCACTTTGGTAGGGTTCCACCTTCTCGTTCTTGACGATTAACACCGGGAAGGTGGCCAGCCGCAACAGACGGGAGGCGGTGGAACCAATCAGCAAATCGAGCAGCGTATTCTCACCGCGCGCACCGGCCACCACCAGGCCGGCCCCTTTTTCTGCAGCATAGTCGGCGATCTCCGTGTGAGCACGGCCGATGCGCGTGACGGGCACAACCTGAATGGCGTAATCCTTGCGCAGACTGGCAGCCAGGATATCGAGCCTATTTTTTCCCGCCGCTTGCAATGCCTGCTCCTGTATTAGCCAGAAATCAGCCGCGGGGTCCGGCCCCGGATACAGATCCAGGGGATGGACCACGTGCAGCAGGTGCATTTCCGCGCCCAGCTGTTTCGCGATCAGCGCGCCGCGCCGCACCGCTCGCCCGGCGTTAGCGGAAAAGTCGGTGGCGACGACGATGGGGGTAAGGGGTTGCATGAGGTTATCCTCCGTGACAAATCATTGAAATACATGCCTGGCTTTGCTACGCCACCTTGGTGACGCCAAAAGAAGCTGTTGTAGCGCGGTCTGGCAACGGGTGGAAGCGTCACCACCGTAACAATCTGTATCGAGGCCACCCTCATCCGGGCAGCAGCGCCAGTGCCAGGCAAAGTGCAACCTCGCTTATCCCTGTTTCCATGCCCTGGAAGCCCTAGCCGTTATGAGCAACAGAACGCCGGAAGCGCGCATCGTCTTCAATTCAGTCTAGTCCAAATTCAGCTGCGTGAACTCGTGCAATGCAAGCCTCGCCACGAGCCGCTCACCTTCAGCGTGTACTATACTTTTACGAGAGTTTACTTTTACACATGCTCCACGATGAAGAATATACGGCTATCGCGCCTTCGCCGCTATGGCGAGAGCGCTTGAGTTGCGCTCGCCGGCGCAGGTTCGAGTTTCAACTTAGCTTTTCCATTGCCCGCAGATAAGGAGACAGATCATGAACACGACCGAATCCGAACACAAGCCCGATTCCGAATCCGCCACGGAGAAAGGGGAGCAGACGCAATACGAAGCGCTTTACGACCGTTATGCAGAGCGTGCGCGCGAGCTATTCGAGGCCGGCCAGGAAAAGAGCAAGGATGCCATGGAAAAGGCCATGGAGGTGGCACGCCAGCAACTATCCGATGCCGGAGAATTTTCCGCAGAACAGGGCGAGGCATTCAAGAAATTCATGCACCGCGACCTGGAGCAGACCGCGCAAGACATGCGGGCGCTGAGCCAGGAAGCCAAGGAACATCTGAATCCAGCTCGGTTGGGCGCCGGCGCCTTGTCCTCGATAGCCAGGTTGCTCGAGGCGACTGGCTCGGCGTTGCAATCTCTCTCGCGCAAGGCAGAGGATGCCCTGCACTACAATACCGGCGACATCACGGCGGCCGGGACGTTAAACTGCACGAAATGCGGCCAGAAGGTGCACCTTAAGCGCACCACCAAAATTCCGCCCTGCCCGAGCTGCCACGGCACCGAGTTCCGCAAGGGATACTGAGCGATACGACGGCGGTTGTGCCTCGCTTGAGCCGCTGGCACGAGCGAGGCTTTTTCGTGCGCCTGCGAGTGCATGCCGCCCCACTCAGTTACCCTTCTCGCTCCTCCGGCGGCTTGAGGCCGCGAAACGCCCGATACAGCATCACGTCGTAGGCGATCTTCATCCCCGCCCCGATAAACAGCGGGGTGGAAAGCGTCAGAAACTGCATCAGGAATCCCGCAAAGGAAGGCGCGACCGCCCAGCCACCCAGCCGAACCAGGTGAGTGACGCCGGAAGCGAACGTGCGCTCCTCCGGCCGCACCATCGCCATCACGTAGGACTGGCGCGTCGGCACATCCATCTCCACCAATCCCTCGCGCAGCAGGAACAACCCTGCCGCCACCAAGAAATTCGGCGCGAAGGCGACAGTCATCAATAACAGGCTGGAAGGAATATGCGTGAACACCATGGTGTTCACCAGTCCGATCCGTTTGGCCAGCCAGGCGGCGCCAAGGTGCGAAACGGCATTCATGCCGCGCGCGCCGAAAAACAGCACGGCGATCACCGATTCGGACACGCCGAAGCGCTGGTAAAAGAAATACGACAGCAGCGCCGTGCCGACGAAGCCGCCGGCCACGCTGTCGAGTCCGAACAGCAGGGATATGCGCCACAGCACCTTGCGGCTTTGCGCCGAGACAACCAGACGGGGCTGTTTCAGCGGCGCTTCCGCCTGGGCCGAAAGGCGCAGGTAGAGCACGGCAGTAGCGAACAACAGCAAGGCGTACAACATCACTGCAGCCTGGAACGATGCCAGCTCGCCCACTCCGGCCATACGCAGAAAACTGGGGATCGCCGCCAGCAGGCCACCGAGGCCGTGACCGACATCCTGCAGCACGTTGTACCAGGCAAAGGCGCGGGTACGCTCCTGATCGGTGGCGGTAGCGGGGATGATCGCCTGCTCCAGCACCAGTGCGGCGCCGCGATCCCGCCCCATGCCGTTGAGCATGCCGACGAAAGCGGCGATGCCGACCGCGACTGGACTGGAATACCACGCCGCCGCGGCGCCACCCAGCGCACTCAGTAACGCCAGCCAGAACAGCAGACGGCGCCTGCCCAGGCGGTCGCCGGCAAAGGTCACCAGCAACGCAGCCAGCGTTGCACCCGCCAGGCCGGCACTGATGACCAGGCCGATTTGCGAGGGCGTGAACGCCATGCGAGCAAGGTATATGCCGAGCAGCACCCCCATCATGCCGGTGGCCAGCGCCCGCAGGAAGGCGGTGGTATAGAGAATGTGACGGTCGCGAAGCATCCTAATCTCCCTCGCCCCTCTGGGGAGAGGGCTGGGGTGAGGGGCTGGCTAGCAATTCTGCACGAATCTGCTCCAGTACGCCCTCGGTATTTTCCAGCACTTCATTATTCCAGAATCGCACTACTCGGTAACCGGCAGCTTCAATAAAAACGGTGCGTTGCGAGTCATAACTCACTTGCTCAGCATGTTGCCCGCCATCCAGTTCGACAACCATCCCTGCTTCAATGCATACAAAATCTACGATGTAGGGGCCGATACCGTGTTGCCGACGGAACTTGAAGCCGTCCAACTGGCGGCTACGCAATTCACGCCACAACCGTTTTTCTACGTCGGTTTGTTCGCTTCGCAGAGAACGGGCGTGTTCTGTTTGTTGTTCTGGATGCTTGGGCATTTTGTTTTCCGTTTTCCCCTCACCCCAACCCTCTCCCCGGAGGGGCGAGGGAGTATAACAATCTGCCGCATTCACCTCTATTCCCCCTCGCCCCCTTGGGGAGAGGGCCGGAGTGAGGGGCAGCGGCGCAACCCACTACGACATCACTCGCCGTAACAAACTGTCCGCTTTCTGCAGCGGCGCTTCGGCACACCAGGCATAGAGCGCATCGTAGATCACCATGCCGTGTTTGAGCATTTCGTGGTCATCCTCGAAGTTGAGAGACAGTCCTTTCGAGATTGCCAGCAACCCGGCTGCCTCCTTCGCCAGCTCGGGGGAACTGGTATCGGCAGCGCGCACGATGCGCGCAAGTTTGGCCAGCGCCGGGTCGGTGAGATGGTCCCTGGCAATGAAAGCATCGAAGCTGCACTGGTCACCATGATGACCCAGTTCAACACCAGGCACGTCGTAGGGAACGGCGCCGGTTTCGGCGGCAATTTTCATCACGTCGCCGCCGGGGACATACAGAAACTCCGGCGCTTCGTCGATAAAGCGCGCGATCAGCCAGGGGCAGGCGATGCGGTCGATTTTTGGACGTTCTCGGGTGATCCATTTCATGGCTTTCTCCTGAGCAGGGAAAATAATTTTCTTATAAAAAGATCATATAACCGCAAAGGACGCAAAGGTTCACAAGGTAAAACAACAAATTAGAGCTACTCTGGATCACCTTCCGGGTAAGCAGATTAAGCTATTCAAGCCCTTGAATTCCTTTGCGTCCATTGCGTCCTTTGCGGTTCAATAGCTTTTTGTAGGTTTACTTGTCCACCGTGTCGCCGCCAGCCGCTTTCCAGCCTTCGATGCCGCCCTCGATGAAGCGGGCCTGGACGCCTACAGCCTGCAAGGCATCCACCACGGCATTGCTGACCGAACCGCCGCGTACGCAGTAGATCACCACTTCGCGGTGCTTGGGTATCTTGTCCAGCCATTCATCCATCGCGTCCGGGTCACACCAGGTCGCGCCCAGAATTTTTTCCCGGGAGGCATCGAGATCGCTTTTCCGGCGTACGTCGAGTAATGCAAAGGGCGAAGAATCCCTCAGTTTTTTGAGGTCGTTGGGGGAAATTGTGCGGTCCATTTTCAAGCTCCTTTCTAAGCAACAGCAAATGTGTAAATCAATCCCAGCGCTGCGCAGGCGCCGATCACGCGCATGATGTCCTGCTTGTACTTCCACAGGGCGAAGAAGGCGGCAATGGACATGAGGGCGAAGAACCACTCGAACGGGCCATCGAAGCCTTTCGGCCACAGGACGTGGTAGCCGAAGAACAGGGCCAGGTTGAGCACCACGCCCACCACGGCCGCCGTGATGCCGGTCAACGGTGCGGTGAACTTGAGGTCGCCATGCGTTGCTTCCACCACCGGGCCACCGGCCAGAATGAACAGATAGCCCGGCAGGAAGGTAAAGAAGGTGGCGACACAGGCGCCCGCAAACCCTGCCAGCAGCAGACTCTCCGAACCGAATATTTCCTTGGTCCAGCCGCCGATGAAACCCACGAAAGCCACCACCATGATGAGCGGGCCGGGGGTGGTTTCGCCCAGAGCCAGGCCATCGATCATCTGCGGACCGGTGAGCCACTGGTAGTGCTCGACGCCGCCCTGATAGACATAGGGCAGCACGGCATAGGCACCGCCGAAGGTGACCAGCGCGGCCTTGGTGAAGAATTCGCCCATGTCCAGCAGCACCGGGCTCCCCATCAGCGTCCACATCGCCGCTGCCCAGATGGCGAGGAAAACCAGCGTCATGATGACCAGGTGCGACAGTTTGAATTTCGCGTGTTCCGGCGTCGGCGTGTCATCGTCAATCAGGGCCGGGCCATATGACTTGTTGGACGCGCCATGACCACCGCCGACCTTGAACTTTTCCGGTGCGATCTTGCTGCCGATGAATCCCAGCACACCCGCAGCCAGCACGATGGCCGGGAAAGGGATCTTTAGCGCAAAGATGGCGACAAATGAGGCCGCAGCGAACCCCCACAACACCTTGTTTTTCAATGCCCGCGAACCGATGCGCCAGGCGGCGAATACCACAATCGCCACGACCGCCGGTTTGATGCCGGCGAATACGCCCTGGACAAATTGCAGATCGCCATAAGCCAGATAGACATAGGTCAGCGCCGAAAGAATGAACAACGAAGGCAGCAAAAACAGCGTGCCGGCGACGATACCACCCCAGGTGCGGTGCATCAGCCAGCCAATGTAGATGGCGAGCTGCTGTGCCTCCGGACCCGGCAGTACCATGGCGTAGTTGAGGGCATGCAGGAAGCGGCGCTCGGATATCCAGCGGCGTTTCTCCACCAGATCCAGGTGCATCATGGAAATCTGCCCGGCGGGGCCGCCGAAGCTGATGAAACCCAGCTTGAGCCAGTAGCGAAACGCCTCCCAGAACGTGGGTTGGGCGGGTCGCGCCAGATCGTTGGTTTCGCTCATGTTGATTCTTCCGTTTTAAAATTTAGATATATCCCGTCAAAAACACCGCCTGCGACCGAGTGCAGCGCATCGTCATCCGGCTGGCTGGCGCGCAGCCCGGCCAGTACCATTTCCACCCCCGCCGCTTCCGCCACCGGCAGGCCGCCCACATCGAGGCAGTGCACCAGCGCACCCAGCTTCATCAGCGCAGGGTCGGTTTCCAGCCCGAAACTCGCCAGCAAAACCTCGAACGTCACCCGCTGGCCGACATGGGTGAACTCGGCACCGTCAAAATCAAAACCCAGGGCCTCATCCGGGCAGTCTTCCGGCTGTTCCAGCCACAGGAAGCGCGCTTGCGGATCGATAAAGCGGCGTATCAGCCAGGCGCTGGCCATACGATCCACCCACAGATGGCGGCGGGTCGCCCACTGGCGGCCCTGGTAGTCCGCCGTATCGCGCAGGGTGACGCTGCCCGGCACGGCTTGGGGTTCGCCGGCGGACAGGCTGGCCAGAAACAGGGTTTCCACTTCTGTCAGCAGCGCATCGGATTCGATCTTGCCCCGGCTGGAAAAATAGTCCAGTTCCACCAGCGCCTCGAAATCCCGTCCCAATGCCTTGAGCTGACGCCGCCCAGCGGCAGCATCGATGCTGCCGATAGCGGCCTTGAACTCGTTCACCCGCCCCATCAGTTTGAGATAGTCCTCACTGCGGTCGAACAGGCTCTGAAAATCGCTCTTCTCCTCGGCAGAAGGGTTAGTGACATTCAACAGATAGGCGCTGCCGCCCCCCTGCTTGATGTCTTCGACATGTATACGCAACGCCTGCCGCAGTCCCCGTCCAGCGGGGAGCAGATAAACACCGTCGCGCAGCACGGCGCAGCCCAGCCCCTTCATGGCGCGCCACACCCGCATGCGCAGGGTGGCGTTGGCTGTCGGCAGGCTGACCACCAGGGCCAACCATTTCTCTGTACTGAAAGCAGATTTCACAATTCGCATCCGAACATCAATATGTTCGTTTTATAACATCATTCAGTAACAATGTGAACACTAATCTATATTACCCATCTGTCAAATAGGGTAAAAATCACGTAAAATCAAACATTATTATTAAACTCAAACATCAACTTACTTTCTCTTTCCATTTCCAAGACAAATTCCAAAATCAAGATGAGCGTCTCACTAGACAACTGCCCCTCCTGCAAACTCTGGCTGTACCGAGTATTCCCTTTCCTGCGCTGGTGGCCGATGGTCAACAAGGAATCCAGCAAGGCCGACATGATTGCCGGCATTACCGGCGCCATGATCGTGCTGCCACAGGGCGTGGCCTTCGCCACCATTGCCGGCATGCCGCCCGAATACGGCCTCTACGCCGCCATGGTGCCGGCCATCATCGCCGCCCTGTTCGGGTCGAGCTGGCATCTGGTTTCCGGACCGACCACCGCCATCTCGATTGCGGTGTTTGCAGCCATGAGCCCTTTTGCCGACCCAGGATCACCCCAGTTTGTCAGCATGGTGCTCACCCTCACCTTTCTCACCGGCCTATTCCAGCTTGTGCTGGGACTGGCGCGCATGGGGGTGCTGGTCAACTTCATCTCCCACACCGTAGTCATCGGCTTTACCGCCGGCGCGGCATTGCTGATCGCCGCGAGCCAGGTAAAGAGCTTTTTTGGTATCGCCATCGAGCGCGGTTCGCACTTCCATGTCGTGATCGAACAGCTGATTTTGCAGTTTGACCACCTCAACCCCTATGTCACGACAGTGGGTGTGGTCACGCTGGTGACCGGGATTCTGGCCCGGAAATTCCTCCCCAAAGTCCCCTACATGATCGTCGCCATGGTGGTAGGTAGCATCGTGGCTTTTTTAATCAACCTGGAATTCGGCGTCGAGCTCACCAAGATCAAGACAGTGGGCGCCCTGCCGGCCCATCTACCGCCGCTGTCGCTGCCCGATTTTTCCTATGCCACCATCCACAAGGTGCTGTTCCCGGCGCTGGTGGTCACCATGCTGGCGCTGACTGAAGCGGTTTCCATTTCCCGCGCTATTGCTACCAAATCCGAGCAACGCATCGATGGCAATCAGGAATTTGTCGGCCAGGGACTGGCCAACTTGATCGGCAGCTTTTTCTCCGGCTATGCTTCCGCCGGCTCCTTCAACCGCAGCGGCGTCAACTACGCTTCCGGTGCGCAGACCCCGCTGGCAACGGTTTACGCCGCGATTTTCCTGGTACTGATCCTGCTGCTGGTCGCCCCGCTCGCTTCCTACCTGCCGAACGCCGCCATGGCCGGCATCCTGTTTCTGGTGGCATGGAGCCTGATCGATTTTCACCACATCCGCTCCATCGGCAAGACCAGCAAGGCTGAAACCGTGGTGTTGTGGGTGACCCTGCTCGGCACCCTGGTTGACCTGGAGAAAGGCATTTTCTTTGGCATCCTGCTCTCGCTTACGCTCTACCTGTACCGCGTGTCACGCCCTGCGATTATTCCAGTGGTGCCGGCCAAGGAAGAAGGTGCCTATCACCTTATCGATGCCCATGGACATCACGAATGCCCCCAGTTCCGCATTGTGCGCATCAACGGATCCATCTTCTTCGGAGCGGTGGACTACTTGCAGAACGGATTGATCCAGATCGATGAAGCCAACCCGGATCAAAAATCAGTAATGATCATCGCCAGCGGCATCAACTTTATCGATGTGGCGGGTGCGGAAATGCTGGCACAGGAAGCGCGCCGCCGGCGCAAACTGGGTGGCGGCCTGTATTTCTACCGCTGCAAGGATTCCATCTACAAATTCCTGCGCAAATCCGACAAACTGGACGACATCGGCGCGGGCGCCTTCTTCCCTGCCATGTCGAACTGGATCAAGCCGATCTACAGCACCCTCAACCCGGAAATATGCCGCAACTGCAAAGCGCGAATTTTTAACGAATGCAATACCTGTCTGCCGGATGGGGAACCGAGAACGACAGGCGTTTAATGCACCTGCGTGCCGCTCTGAATGGCGGACACGGGCGCCTTGTGCGGCGCATGGGGATGCCAGCCCACCAGGGCAAGCATGATGAAGAAGCCGATGATATAACCCAGTGCGATGTGCCAGCCATTTTTTAGCCAGGAGCCAACCGACCTGACCTCCGGGAACAAGTTGGAAAGGGCCACGCCGGCCGACGAGCCAAACCAGATCATCGACCCCCCGAAGCCCACCGCATAGGCCAGCACTCCCCAGTCATACCCCCCCTGCTTCAGCGCCAAAGCAGTAAGGGGGATGTTGTCAAATACAGAAGAGACGAAGCCCAGACCGAAAGCGGATTCCCACGAGGCTACAGGCAGCTTTTCCACCGGCATCATCGAAGCGCAGACCACCAGTGAGAGCAGGAAAATGCTGCCTTTGGTGGCGTCAGGCAGCAGGCTCCACTCGGGTTTTCTAAAGGGCGCAGCAAACAGAATCGCCACCCAGACGGCGACACCGAGAAAAGGAAAGTTGTCGGACACTTCAGGAAACAAGGTATTGACGGTGATGTTAGTGCCGATGGCAGCCAACAGTATCCAGGCAACGATGCCCAGCCGCGCCCAATCCACCTTCGCTCCCGCGCTGGCGTCTTTCTGGATCGGCTGGTAGGCATGTTGCTGGCGTGCAGCAAAAAAGCCAAACACGAACAATGCCGGAATGGCCGCCGCATAGGCCTTAATAACATCGACAGGTGCTACGCCGTCGATCCACATCATGGTGGTGGTGGTGTCGCCCACCACGCTGCCCGAACCCCCGGCGTTGGAGGCGGCGACGATGGCGGCGAGGTAGCCGATATGCACGCGGCGCTTGAATACGCTGGCGGCCACGGTTCCACCGATCAGCGCGGCGGCGATATTATCGAGGAAGGCGGACATCACGAACACCATCACCAGCAGCAGGAAGCCCCCTTTCCAGTCGTCCGGCAGGAAGCGCGGCAAGACGTGGGGTACGCCGCTGTCCTCGAAATGACGGGCAAGAATCGCAAATCCGAGAAGCAAGCCGAGCAGGTTGGTCAGCACCACCCATTCATGTTGCAAATGCGCCAGCCAGCCCAGCACACCCGCGCCCTCATGAAAGCCGGTAAAACCGATTTTGTACAGCGAAATCACAAACAGGCCGGTGAGGGCCACGCGCAACGTGTGGTGATGGAACAGGGCCACGCCGAGCAGGGTCGCCGCGAACAGGATGAAGTCCAGTGGGATCCCGAGCACTGCAGGTCCGTCGTCAGCATGCGCGGGCAGGCTGGCAAGCAGGCCAAGGGTCGTCCAGATCCAGCGTTTGTCCATGAGCGCCTTGAGAGCCTGTTGTGATTATTTGATCAGGGTGACAGGTACGCTTGAAAGGTGCAGCACCTTGATGGCGACCGAGCCAAGAAGCAGATCACCCAGCGCGGAGCGGCCCCGTGTGCCCATCATGATCTGGTCGCAGCCCAGTTCCTGGGCGAGGCGCGCAATGGTCGCGGCCACTTCGCCCTGAACCATCCGGCTTTGGCAAGTAACCCCGGCCGCCTCCAGAATACTGCGCGCTGGCGCGATGGCCGCTTCGCCCCAGTCTTTTTCCAGCGCAGCCAGTTCCTCTGCCTTGATCATGCGCCGCACCATCCAGTCGTCGCCGGGGGGCTGAACGTTGAGCAGATGCACTTCGACGTCCCGCACCATGGCAGCGATGTGCGCAACATGGCGGGCAGCATTTAACGAGCCTACGGAGCCGTCGACGGGTAGCAGGATTTTGCAGCTCATACAGATTTCCTTGTCTATGGGTTGACCAGAATCGGCATGCCCATCATGGGCCAGATGGTAACCAGGGCAACACCGAGCACGGCCAGCAGGATGATACTTAACGGCACACCATGACGGAAGAAGTCACCGGAAGTGAACTGCCTGGAATCGTAGGCAATGGCATTCGGTGCTGCGCCGATCAACAGCAAGAAGGGCATGCCGGCGACGACCAGAGCAGTGTAGACGATCACCTCGGGCGCTACGCCCAGGTATTTCGCAATCACCAGCGCAACCGGCAAGGCAATGGCAATGGCCGCCACGTTCATGATGAAGTTGGTCATGATCAGTATGAAAGCGGCGATTCCCATGACGAAGACCCACCAGTGCGCATCCTGGATCAGGCCCAGCCAGTTTATCGCCATCCATTCGGCCGCGCCGGTCTGCCACAGGCAGAATCCGATCGACATGGCGCCGGAGAAAAGCAGGATGATGTTCCACGGGATATCCTCCAGATCCTTCACTTTCAGCACACCCAGAATAAAGAACAACAGGGTGGATGACAGGATTACCGCCGAGCGGTCGATGGCCTTGAGGAGGGGGAAAAATGATTTGAACGACATGACCAGCACCACGCCGATAACGATAACAATAACGATTTTTTCCCGGATGTTCATCGGGCCGAGAGCGGCAGAGAGACGCTTCACCTTTTCGCTCAGCCCCGGGATGGTTGCCTTCTCCGGCTTGAGGAAGGTTTTCAGGTAAAACCAGATAATGAACACCATGGCCCAGCCGATGAGGAACATGTACTCGGTGAGCTGGAAGAAGGAGATGTGGTGGCCGGTAAATTCCTCGTACATGCCGGCGGCTGCCGGGCCGCGCGCAGCACCGAGAAAAGTGACAATACTGCCGGCGCCAGCGGCATAGGCCATGCCGATGAACAGCGATTTGCCGAAGTTGGTGGGCTTGTCGCCCTCGCCGTACAGGGAGTAGATTGCCAGCAGAATCGGAAACATGGTGGCCGCGACCGCAGTGTGGGCCATCAGGTGAGCCAGGGCAGCGGTCACCACCAGCGAGCCCAACAGAATCATGTCAGTGCGCTCGCCCACTACCGCCAGCATTTTGTAGGCCAGTCGCTTGGTGAGACCCGAGCTGGTGAAAGCCAGACCAATGACGACGGAACCAAAGATGAACATGACGGATGGGTCCATGAAGTCATGAAACGCGTCCTTGGCTGGGCGAATGAAGAACATGGCCTGGAATACGCCAATGGCAATGGCTGTCACCCCGATGGGTATAACCTCGAATACCCACCAGATGCCCGCCATCAGGAATAATCCGATAGCGGCCTTGCCCTGTGGTGTCAAGGTGAATACCTTGCCGGCTGGATCAAACGCGTCAGGCCAGGGAGGCATGAAGTAAACGGCCAGGAAAACCGCCAGGCCAAGGAGCAGGATGGCGAATTTCTTTGCATCGAACGGCAGCTTTTCCCCTTCGAGATGCACCTGCTGCGGAGTGGCCGCCATATTGTCTGGTTCAGCCATGTAACACCACCTTGCTTGCTTCGTTGAAGACGTCCACCATGCGGATCACGCCGACCACACTGTGGTTTTCCACCACCGGCAGCATGCTCGAGTCGGTAAAGACCATCAGATAGGCTGCCTTGGTGACAGGGTCGGAGGGTGAAACGGTCACTGTTACTGGTGCCATGTGGGGTTTGACGGGTTTTGACGCCGCCTCCCTACTCTGGGTGTGAAAGCTGTCCTGCCACAACAGGGCCAAGGCCGGGTATTGGGGTAAAGAAGTGGTTTCGTCACGGCTCTGGCCGGGGAGGGTGGCGCGCAGGTAATCCGGAAATATGCCACGCAAGATGTCGCGCATTCCCATCAGGCCGACCAGATTGTCCTTATCATCCAGTACCAGCACGTGGCGAAAGCGCTTGCCGGTCGTCAGCCCTTGTTCGATGGCTACGAATGCGTCGCGTAGCGACGAATCCTCTCGAATATGGGGATATTCCACCAGTGGGATGAGCAGGTCTTGGACGTTGCCGCAGGCGATGTTCATTCGATTTACCTCTCACTCTGGCGTTCTTGGAGATCGTTGCCATAAAATAATACCTGAACATCCTGAATATGCAAATATTCTGTCGTAACTCGCACGATATATTACACGCGCGGCCTCAAGTATGCCGCGGTTGCAAAAACCTTATCTTCCCGGCATGTTAAGGCTCGATACTGCCGGATGGCGAACCCTGGCCGGGCGCCGTAACACTGGCCAACCAGAAGCTGTTTCAATATCCGCATAAATCGATTCTATGGACCATCAATCATGACCCTGATATCATTGATGTTTATTGAAACATTTCCTTCGCACAGCCAAAACACGACCGGCTGCGATTATAAAAAAAACCCCAAGGTAAGTCGTCATGATCAAAGCAAGTCATTTTCTGCCTTTTCTGAGCTGGTTCCCATTGCGTGGCGCCAATGTCAAAGCCGACTTGATCGCCGGCCTCACCGTTGCTCTGGTGCTCATCCCCCAATCCATGGCCTACGCCCAACTGGCCGGCCTGCCCGCCTATTACGGCCTCTACGCCTCATTCCTGCCGGTAATGATCGCAGCCATGTGGGGCTCCTCGGCTCAACTCGCCACCGGGCCGGTGGCAGTAGTTTCGCTGCTGACCGCATCGGCGCTGGCCCCGCTTGCCGCCATCGGCTCCGACCAGTTCATCGCACTTGCCATCCTGCTCGCCCTGCTGGTTGGCTGCATTCAGCTTCTGCTCGGCCTGTTCAAGCTCGGCGTGATCGTCAACTTCCTCTCCCATCCGGTCATCGTCGGCTTCACCAATGCCGCCGCCATCATCATTGGCCTATCCCAGCTCAACAAAATTTTCGGCGTATCGATGGGCCGTAGCGAACATTTCATCAATGACATCTGGGGCGTACTGCAGCAGGTTGGCGACAGCCACATCCCCACACTGGTCATGGGTGTGGCCGCCTTTACCCTCATGTGGGGACTGAAAAAATACCAGCCCAAGCTGCCGGGTGTGCTGATCGCCGTGGCGCTCACGACCGTGGTGAGCTGGGCAATCGGCTTTGAGAAAAACACCACGGCCACAGTCGATCAACTGATGGACCCTGACGTGCTTGAGGTGGTCGAGCGTTTTGCCCAGAGCGATAACCGAATCGTCGCCATCAATAGCCAGATCACTGCCCGTTCGGTCAGAATCAAGAACATGGAAAACAAGCCCGGCGCCAATGACCGTCTGATCGCCGCTCTGCACTACGAAGTCGAGCTGTTGCAGGGTACGCTCACCGATGTCCAGGATGAAAACAGCAAGGCACGGCGCGCTACGCGAAAATTTGCTCTGGAAATGGTTCCCGGCAATGGCAGTGAACCCGCCCGGTTTTACCTGAAAACCCACGTACCAGAAGGCGCGGAAGCAGATGGTAACCGCTGGCGCATCAAGAAAATCAGCAATGGCGAACTGAAGCTCTCCGGCGGTGGCGAGGTGGTCGGCGGCATTCCCTCCGGCCTGCCCAGCATGGAAGCGCCGAAATTGAACTGGGAAAACGTGATGGCTCTGCTCGGCAGCGCCCTGGTGATTTCCCTGGTCGGCTTCATGGAAGCCATTTCCATCGCCAAGGCCATCGCCGCCAAGACCAAACAGCGCCTCGATCCAAGCAAGGAACTGATCGGCCAGGGCCTCGCCAACATCGTCGGCAGCTTGAGTCAGGCCTTCCCGACCTCCGGCTCGTTTTCGCGCTCTGCAGTCAATATGAACGCGGGCGCAAAGACCGGCATGTCTTCGGTCTTCACCGGTCTGATTGTACTGGTCACCCTGCTGTTCCTCACTCCGCTGCTGTATCACCTGCCACAAGCGGTATTGGCTGCAGTCATCATGATGGCGGTGGTCGGCCTGGTCAACTTCAAGGCGATCAAACACGCCTGGCATGCACACAAACATGATGGCGTTGCCGCTATTGTCACCTTCATCGCCACCCTGGCCTTCGCGCCCCACCTTGACAGTGGCATCATGGTCGGCGCCGGTCTCGCCATCATTCTTTATCTCTACCGCACCATGTCGCCGCGCGTCGCCATTCTGGGCCGCTATAGCGACGGCACCCTGCGCGACCTGAGCGTACACCCCGACCTGCCAACCGACGAAAACATCATCGTGCTGCGCTTCGACGGCTCACTGTATTTCGCCAACGTGCCGTTCTTCGAGGATGCCATCCTGGAAGCGGCCGCCCACAAACCGAATGCGAAATATCTTGTCGTGGTGGGGGATGGCATCAACGAACTCGACGCTTCCGGCGAGGAAGTCATCCACCATCTGGTAGAACGCCTGCACAGCATCGGCATGATCATGGTGTTCACCGGCCTGAAAAAACAGGTGATCGACGTGATGCGCAACACTGGGCTGTTCGACCTGATCACCCAGAGCAATATCTTCCCCAACGAAGAAATGGCTTTTGATGCCATCTATAATTGCCTGGGCACACATGAGGGCGCTTTCTGCCAACTCCGGCGTCAAGTATGACCCCTATCCGCGCAATGCGCAGGAACGCCATCGAGCGCTGATCCCGGCATGTTGAGAATTCTGCTCCTGCTCCCCTTGGTTGGGGCTTTCGCCATCACCCTGTTGCCGGGGGGAAACCTGCGCCTGATCCGCTTTGCCGCGCTGCTGGCATCGGGCGCGGTGATGGCTCTGGCGTGGGCCTTGCTGGACCAGTTCGACCCCGCCATAGCCGGAGTGCAACTGTTTGAAACCCATGTCTGGAACCCACGCCTGGGCAGCGCGTTTTCACTTGGCCTGGATGGCTTCTCCTTCCCCATGGTGTTGCTCGGCACCCTGCTTACCGTGGTCACGATCCTGGCGTCCGATTGCATTACCAAGCGCGTCAAGGGCTATTACGCCCTGATCCTGCTGCTGGAATCCGGCATGCTGGGCGTATTCATGGCGCGCGACTGGTCGCTGTTCTACGTCTTCTGGGAACTGACCCTGATTCCGCTGTTCTTCCTCATCGACCGCTGGGGCGGCTTCAACAAGCACCGCGCAGCGCTCAATTTCGTGCTCTACACCATGGGCGGCTCGGTATTCATGCTGGTCGCCCTGTTGCTGCTGTACGACGCCAACCCCGGCCACAGCTTTGACATCGCCTCCATCGCCCAGGGTGCGCGCGGCTTGTCTCAGGAAGCGCAAACCCTGATCTTTCTCGGCTTGCTGATTGGTTTCGGCGTCAAGATGCCGATTTTCCCGCTCCACGGCTGGCTCCCCCTGGCTTATGTGGAAGCGCCCAGTCCGGTGCCCATCCTGCTCTCAGGCATACTCGCCAAGATGGGCGCCTACGGCCTGATCCGCGCCGCCGAAATGCTGCCTCTTGCTGTGCAGGCGCTGCAGGGCTGGCTCGCCGCGCTGGGCATGATCAGCATGATTTATGGCGGGGTGCTGGCCTGGCACCAGCGCGACCTGAAAAAAATGGTGGCCTATTCCTCCATGTCCCACATGGGCGTGGTGCTACTGGGCATCGCCACGCTAAATGAAGCCGGACTCACCGGTGCGGTGATGCAGATGCTAGCGCACGGCCTGGTGGCTGGCTCGCTGTTCCTGCTCATCGGCCTGCTCTATGAGCGCACCCATACCCGCGACATTGCCGACTACAGCTCACTGGTGCAGGTCATGCCCCGCTTCGCCTTTTTCACCGTACTGGCACTAGTCGCCGCGGTAGGATTCCCCGGCACGGCGGGTTTCGTTGCGGAGATTCACGTTCTCATCGGCGGTTTTGCACGTTGGGGCGGCTGGGTCATCATTCTGTCCCTGAGCGTGCTGATCAGCGCGGCTTACGCTTTCAGGACAGTGGGACGCCTGTTCACCGGTCCGGTACGCTAGGAAATGCGCCATATCCCCGACCTCAGCCGAGCCGAATTCGCCGCCGTGGGCGTGCTTTCCAGCGGCATCCTACTGGTGGGCATATTTCCCACAGCGGTACTGGGACTAATTTCGTCCTCGGTCAGGCAGTTGAGCAAGGTGGTCGGGTGAGATGAGCGCAGATAATCACAGCAAGGACATCCGCGCCCGCCTGCACGATCTGATCCATCATTTCGAGCACGTCCTCCCCGCTCAAGCACCGATCAAGGACTTCGTCCATCACAATACGCTGCATGGTTTTCAGCATTTACCCTTCGACCAGGCACTCGCCATCTCACGCAAGCTGACTGGCGCCCAGGGCTATCTGCCGGAAGAGCGCTACCGCGCCTGGTTCTCTCAAGGGCGCATCAACCATGATGATTTAGTGGCGGCGCTGGATAGCATGACGCAAATCGACGCCGGGGCCGTTCTGGCAGAAACCAGTGGCGGCCCATTGCTCCGCCGCGATGTGCTGCTACCTGCCCTGCTGCATCCTTTCAAGCGCCTGTCGCGCAGCCAACTCAAATGGCAGATCGAGGAACTGCATGCCCTGGAAACCTTCCAGGACACCGTTGAGCAGAGCGCCAGAGCCCGCCTCCTCGCCACGGCGGGAACAAATAACGAAAAAACCGCGCTGGACAAATTGTGGGTTGCCTGCCTGGAAAGCTTGGGGCTGGAACACGAACTGCGCCACCCGGAAGAATTGCTCAACCCATCCCCCGACCATGTCGATGCACTGGCAGCGCGCATTGCAGACGAAACCGGCCACGCCGACGAAGGTCCCCTGGCGACACAACTGATCCGCAAGGATGCCGCCCATCTGCTCGACACCCTGCTGGAGAAGGTGGGTGAACAGTGGACCCTGCGCGACCTGCTCATGGCCCTGACCGGCGAGGATCTGCTGGTCGATGCAAGACCGCTGCTGATTCGCCATCTGGCCGCCCATCTCGACCAGGGCATGGCCGCCTGGCACAATCCGGGGCGGCAGAAGGGCTTCTACGCTGCCTGGCGCGAAAGCGCAGGGCGCGATCTGGCCTGGGTGCTCAA
Organism: Gammaproteobacteria bacterium; assembly: GCA_018823025.1. Taxonomy (GTDB): domain Bacteria; phylum Pseudomonadota; class Gammaproteobacteria; order Burkholderiales; family Sulfuricellaceae; genus Sulfuricella. The sequence continues at coordinate 28,694 of JAHJJI010000135.1, forward strand.
CGATCTTTCCGACTGGCGCATGATTGCCGAACGTCTGCCCGACGACCCGTTCGACACCATCATCCAGGAACTGCGCCTGTTCGGTTTGCCCGAGGAGCGCTGGGAAGGTTACCTGGAACGGCTCGCGCTGGAAATTCCCGGCTGGTCTGGCATGACTTTGTGGCGTCACAACCACCCCGGCTACGGTGGCATGACCACCCCGGTGGACATGATGGATTACCTTGCAGTACGCCTGGTGCTAGAGCGCCTCTTCGCCCAGCGCCTGTGCCGCCGTCACTGGCGTATTGAGGCCACCCTCTCGGCGCTGCGCTGGTATTTCCGCCATATTCCGGCGGAATTGGTGGTGCGCCACGCGCTGTTTGAAGGCCGTCTGCCGGAATACCTCATCAGTTTTGCCGAACAACTCACACGCGAAGCCCCCAACCGCAAGGAAAACATCCACGACGAAGGCTGGCAAACCATGGCCCAGCTGTTGTGGAGCTGGCAGCAGACGCCTGCTGCCGACCGCAGGGACGGCGTCAGCGTATCCGGCTCCGCCTGGCCGCTGTTCTGTCTCGCGCAGCATCTGGGACTGGCGGGAAGCGACATTACGGCGATGGGGCGCGCTGGCGTGGACGCACTGCTGCACTGCCTCAACCTGCTGGATGCCGATCAGCGTGGCCATGTCTGGCTGCTGGCTTATGAACGCCATTACCGCGAGCAAATTTTCACCGCCCTGAAGGCCAATCACGGCCGTGGACCCTGGATGACGCGCGACCCTCTCCCGCAGGCCCAGCTGGTTTTCTGCATGGATGACCGCGAAGAAGGAATACGACGCCATCTGGAAGAAATCAACCCGCAGCTTGAAACTCTGGGAGCCGCGGCGCATTTCGGAATTTTTATGAACTGGCGCGGGCTCGACGATCAGGAAGCCGGGCCGCTATGCCCGGTTGTGCCGGTAGTCATCATCCCGACACACGAAATCAGGGAAGTCGAACAGCCAGGGCAGGAGCCACAGCGCAACATCCATGACCGACGGCATGACCAGCGCATGCGCTGGTCAAGACGCCTGCACCAGAATACGCGCCGCGGCCTGATCGTGCCCGCGCTGATCGCCGCCGCCGCCGCACCAGCCGCCCTCGCCATGCTGGGTGGCAAGCTGCTTGCCCCGGCACGCCTGGGCCTATGGGCAAAAAAAATGGCCGCCGCCTTCGACCAGACCGTTCCCACCCAAGTGGCCGTAACCGCGCCCGCCGACAGCCCTGCCGCAACGCCGGAAGCGCCACGCCTGGGCTTTACCGACAGCGAACAGGTCGAGCGTGTGTTCGGTTTCCTGCGCAACATCGGCCTGACTACCGGCTTCGCGCCCCTGGTGGTCATCGCCGGTCACGGTTCAAACAGCCAGAACAACCCGCACTTGGCCGCCTACGACTGCGGCGCCTGCTCGGGCCGCCATAGTGGCCCCAACGCACGGGTTTTCGTTACCATGGTCAATCGACCGGAAATTCGCGCCCTGCTGGCCGAGAAGGGCATCGCCATTCCCGACGGCACCTGGTTCGTTGCGGCTGAACATAACACCTGCGACGACATCGTGACCTGGTATGACGAGGACCGCATCCCCGAAGCGCTGCACACCGCCTTTGCCAGACTCCGGCAGGAAGTGGCGCAAGCCTCGCGCCAGCACGCCCAGGAACGCTGCCGCCGCTTCGCCTCCGCGCCCGACAACCCCGGCCTGCAGAAAGCCTGGCGCCACATTCAGAATCGCCGCCACGACTTTTCCCAGGCACGACCCGAGCTGGGTCATGCCACCAACGCCTGCGCCTTCATCGGACGCCGTTCCATGAGTTATGGCGCCTTTTTCGACCGACGAGCATTTCTGATTTCATATGATTCGACAATAGACCCGGAAGGCCTGATCCTGGAGCGCCACCTCCTGATCAACGGCCCGGTGGGCGCAGGCATCGCACTGGAGTATTACTTCTCCATGGTGGATAACGACTACTATG
>JAHJJI010000136.1 GCA_018823025.1 Gammaproteobacteria bacterium
GGCGGTCGCGAAATTGCGCAGCATCTGGCCAAACATCTGGCCGTGCCGGTCTACGACAAGGAATTGCTGGATGCGGTGGTGGAACGTTCCGGCGCAGATCCGCATCTGCTGGCCCAGTTCGACGAGAAAACCCGCGGCTTCTGGGACAGCTGGATCGTCTCGATGCTGTCCGGCGAGAACGTGCTGAATGATAACTATCGCCGTCACCTAGTCAAGGTGGTGCTGGGCATCCTTTACACCGGCAACGGCGGCGTAATCTTAGGGCGCGGCGCCCATCTCATCCTGGCGCAGCAGAACGTGTTCCGGGTACGCCTTACCGCCTCGCTGGAAACATGCGCCGAACGGGTCGCCCGAAAAAAAACGGTGGCGCCGGAAGAAGCGCGCAAGCTGGTGGAACTGGTCAACCAGAACAGAAGCAAATTCGTCTGGGATGTTTTCAAACAGCGGCTCAATGAGCCGACCGCCTTCGATCTCACGATCAATACCGACCGCCTGGCCAAATACGAGGAAGTGGCAGAAATCATCATTTTCGCCATGCAATACCAGCACCGCAGCATTTCCCAAGACTAGTCAGACCCAGTCCGGCGATGAGTACCCATATCCAAGTCACCGCCATGCAGGTCAACATTGTCAGCCTGGAGAGCGAAATTTATTCCGGCGTGGCGCTGCGCGTTGCTGCCCCCGCCTTGCTCGGCGAGGTGGGCATACACCCGCGCCATGCGCCGATGCTGACTCCGCTCAAAGCAGGCGAAGTACGCATCCTTACTCCAGACAACACGCTGGAACTGATTTATATCTCAGGCGGTCTGCTTGAAGTGCAGCCGACACTGGTGACCATCCTGGCCGACACGGCCTTTCGCGCGAAGGGCAGCGACCATGCCGCTGCCGTGGAGGCCAGAAGACTGACTGCGGAAGCGATGCAGCACATGGATCATTTAACCACCCATGACAGGGCCTACGCAGAACTGCTGCTCAGCATTGCAGACATGATGGGTGAAAGAGAACGTCTCAGAAAACGCCGCCGCTGGTAAGAACATCCCTGTTTTTCGACCTCTGCCGCGCCTCGCGCGCATGGCACCCACGCCACCTCGTACCACGAACGTCGCCATGTGCGCCCCCTCTCTCCTAACTCTCTCCCACGAAGGACGCCCTCACCTCAATCCTCTCCCGCAAACGGGAGAGGAAGCAAACGTGAAGTGCACTTGTTTCTGATCTGAGGGACGAAGTGTCGCTTCGCGACGTTCACTTTAAAAGCGCTCATGCGGTGCCAAATATCGCCATTGCCCAGGCGGCAATTTGGACATCGACACCCGCCCGATCCTGATCCGCTTCATGGTCAGCACCTTTAGGCCAACACTGTTGCACATATGAGCAATCTGGCCGGGTTGTGCACCCTTGAGAGCGAAGCGCAGGCGGGTTTCATTTTGCCAGCTGACTTTGGCCGGGGGCAGCGAACGACCATTAATACTGAGCTTGTGATTGAGACGCTTGAGCCCATCGGGCCCCATTTCGCCAGCAACCTCAACGATGACCTCCTGCTCGACGGTGGCGGCATCGTCGAGCAACTTGCGGGCTACTCGCCAGTCCTGGGTAAAGACCAGCAAGCCGCTGGCGTTCGCCTCCAATGGCACAGTCGGGGTCAGCTGTGCAAAGTGTTGCTTGAGTATGGGGATGCCGGAAGAGTCGTCAACCGCCCGTGCGTCGGCGGTAAGCAGAGACAGTGCGAAACCGTCACCCATGCCTGCATCATGGCCGGGCGGCAGGTGCAGCAAGAAGGTTACAGGCTCAATCGGGGCAAGACTGGCGTCGGGGTGAAGTTCAACCTTCTGCTGCAACACCTTGAACTGGGGTTCTTCCACCACTTGCCCATCCACCATTACCCAGCCGCCCACGATATAAAGCTCGGCCTCCCGGCGAGAGCAGGGGACTAATTCGGCAAGGCGTTTTGCGAGGCGAACGGGTTCTGTCATGACAGGGCCTCCTGGAAGGGGAAAACGCCATTGTAACCGCCCTCGTCATGCAGAAACGCGGTATTCTTACGATCATGAAAAACTTGAAACAGGGAATTAACCCTTTCCATGGGCACTGAATCACTGGGTTTGCCTGTCTCGACTTCTTCAGTATTCATCGCAGGAAGCAAAGGCGGCACAATTGTTGCACACACTGTGAAACTCACTTTAGAGACATCCTGATCATGATCGATTTGAAACCGGCTGCCGCGATTGCAAAGCGCTTTATTTTGCCAACGCTATTGGCGCTAATCATTTTGGGAATCCCGCTGGGATACCAATATTACAAGCTGCAAAAAGAGAGGGGCTCATTAACCGCTCTCCAGGCCGATCTGGAAAAGAAAAAAGCCGAGCTTGCCGCAAAGAGCGCTAGCCGGGAAGCCGAGCAGGATGAAAAAGTGAAAGCGCTCGGTGTAAGGGAAGCAGAGTTGATCTCCATGGCGAGTCAGCTCAAAAAATCAATGATTCTTCTGAACAAACGTGAAAATGAATACCAGGACGCACTCGTCAAGTTCCAGCAGGAGCAAGCCCTGGCACAGCAAAAGGCAAAGCAAAGGCCTTTGAAAAGGGCAGAGATCCTGCCACCGAAACGAGCGCCCTTGAAACGCGACGTGAAAGTTTATCCAAAAAAACGCCCCACTTTGGACACGGCCCTCAAGAAACCCGTTGAAGCCAAAGAGATGCTCCCGGCAGTAGTCAGCCCTCCTCCCATTGCAATACCCCCAGTAGTAGTCAAAGTTGAGGAAAGCTTGCCTCAGGCAAGACCCCCTGGCGCTTGCGCCTCTGCCAATGGAGGCACTGACACGACAAGAGAAATGGCTCACCTCAAAAGAAAAATTTCCGCCACGAGTTTTAAAATCAACTATCGCCCCATCGCTCTGACCCCGAACATTCGCTCCGGCTTTCCCGAAGACTTATTGCGGAGGCTAGGGGAAAGCGATGAGTTTCTCCCGCGCAATGTCTCTCTCGGAACAGGATATCCGCCACTAAACGCACAATCCGGTTCACTTTCAAACACGGATACCGCGCGTGAAGTGGCATTTAAAACCGGGAGTCAATTTGTCTTGTCCGGCGTCATCGATGCCGGCACTGGACGCACCGATTATGGTCGGTGGGTAGAGGTGGAAGTCGATGCCTATGATGGCCTTACCGGCGTGCTGGTAGCAAAAAGACGCCAGGGCATGGAGATTTCTGGCGAAAATGAAATTGAAATCAGATCGCTCTTCGGTAGTACCCAGTATTTCAGTACGCCCTTTGGAAAGCGGTTCGATGAATTAATGAAATCACTAATCAAGGGCATCAAGACTGATCTGGCTTGCATGCCTTTCACGGCGCAAATTACCAGTATCGACATGGACAATAACAAAATCCATATCGATGGCGGGACTGCCTCTCGCGTAGCGCCTGGAGATAAATTCATTGCCTATCGTTCCGCCAAGCGAATTCAGTCAGAGTCCGCATCCGGGAGAGTGCTGGGAGCCCAGACCATTCCCGTCGCGTCCCTGACCATCAGACAGGTATTCCCTTTATTCTCGATAGGTGAATTGTCAGTCGACCCCAGAAAAACCGAGCTTCATGTGGGTGATTTTGTGAGTGGGCAAAAAACACATGTGGGAAAATAGAAGTCGCCGCTAAAAAGCTCGCTGTATGGCGACAGAACCGGAACCGAAGCGCCGTCCAGCAAACTTTCAATCGTTATAATGCGGCCATGTCGAACGAAAATATCAGCCTTGTCATCCTGTTTTCCTGCGAGTAAGAGACACTAAAATGGTTAATTTCGGTGCGATCATCATCGGCGACGAGCTGCTCAGCGGCAAGCGCCAGGACCGGCACTTCCAGCACGTAGTTGAAACGCTGGCACAGCGCGGGCTGGAACTCAAATGGTGTCGCATCATCGGCGACGACCCCGCACTCATCATTGCGACTCTGCGCCAGACCCTGCCGCAGGAGGACATCGTATTCTGCTTCGGCGGCATCGGCGCCACCCCCGACGATCATACCCGGCAGTGCGCAGCCGAGGCTGCAGGCGTGCCGCTCTATCGCCACCCCGATGCGGTGGCGGAAATCGAGGCGCGCTTCGGCACGGAGGCCTACCCGCGGCGCATCCTGATGGCCGACCTGGCGCAGGGCAGCCGCATCATCCCCAACCCGTTCAACCGTGTCCCCGGTTTTTCCCTCCTGCATCACCACTTTCTGCCCGGTTTTCCGCAGATGGCGTGGCCGATGATGGACTGGGTGCTGGACACGCTCTACCCGGAAATACGTAACCAGGCGCCGGAGACCGAAGCCGTGATCACCGTGCTGGACGCCATGGAAAGCCCGCTGCTCGATCTGATGAACGAATTCGTCCGGCGCTACCCGGACCTGCGCTTCTCCAGCCTGCCGCACATCGGCGAGGGAGGTGAACGCAAGGTGGAATTCGGCTTGCGCGGGTCGCGGCCGCAGGTCATCGAAGGAATGAAGCATCTCAAGACGGAAGTGGACAAGCTGGGTTTTCGCTGGACAGAAAGCCCAACCGTTTAAACCGCTTGCTCTGGATATCAATAATCTCTGGCCCAGGTCAGTCTTGAGCCTTTTCTGCTCCCGTTTTCATGTTGCCCTTTCGACAAATGTGGATAATTGAAATTAGCTTTAAAAAAGCATGCGATAATGCCTATGTCCTCCCAGATTGATGGAACCTATCCCGCATGACATCGCCTATTTCCGACGCCCTGGCTGAACTGGGCCGCCAGTTCGCCGAACAGCTCCCCACCCGCCTGGACGCTATCCGCGCCCACTTCCAACAGCTCGACAGAGCTGCCTGGTTGCCAACCGAAGCAGAGAAACTGCACCGGCTGTTGCATAGCCTCACCGGATCGGCCGGCACCTTCGGTATGCAATCAGTATCGGACGTCGCGTGCGCACTGGGAATCCGGCTGGCGGCCCTGCTCAAAACCGGGGCTGCACCCACCGAGGCGGAGTGGCAAACCATAAGTTCCGAAATGAGCCGCCTGGATCAACTGGCGCGTATCCGGCTGGAATCCAGCGCGCCGAGCCTGAAGCCACCTCCGGCTCCGCAGCGCCTCAATCGCTCGCCGCTGATCCACTTGGTCGAGGACGATCCAGCGCAGGCAGAACACTTGAGCCAGGTCCTGCGGGACGATGGCTACCGGGTACGGGTGTTTTCCAATTCGACCGAATTTCGCGCCGTATGTATCGCCTCGAATACGAATACGGATACGGAACGCCCTGCTGCCGTGGTGATGGACATGATCCTCCCCGAGGGCGACACTGCGGGTGCCGCGCTGCTCATGGAGCTCAAAGCCGGCAAGGAGCGCTGTCCGCCGGTGGTCTTTGCCTCGGTTCGTGACGACCTGCCGGCGCGACTGGCCGCCTTCCGCGCCGGCGCCAGCCGCTACCTGGTGAAGCCGGTTCAGCCCGACCACCTGATCGACCTGCTGGACTCGCTCACCGGACGCCAGCCGGCCCAGCCCTACCGCGTACTGATGGTGGACGACGACCCGTTGTTGCTTGAAGCCCAGGCCGCCATGCTGCGCTCGGTCGGCATGGAGGTGCACGCGCTGTCGCAACCGCTCCAGATCATGGAGGTGCTGAACAACTTCGCCCCGGACGTGGTCGTGCTCGACGTGTACATGCCCGAAGCCAGCGGTCTCGAGTTGGCGGCGGTGCTGCGCGAGCGCGACGAGCAACTGCACCTGCCTATCCTGTTTCTCTCCGCCGAAACCGACATCACCCAGCAACTGCTGGCACTCAATCTGGGCGGCGATGACTTCCTGGTCAAACCCGTTCAACCTGATCACCTGATCTCAGCAGTCACCGCAAGAGCGCGGCGGGCGCGGCAAAACAGCACCATCCGGCAGCGCCTGGAAACCACCCGCTACGAGCGCGAGCGCGAGCATCTGGCGCTGGACCATCACGCCATCGTCAGCGTCGCCGACCAGGCGGGTAACATTACCTACGCCAACGACAAGTTTTGCGAGATCAGTGGCTATTCTCGCAACGAACTGCTGGGACAGAACCACCGCCTCCTCAAATCCGGCGAGCACCCACCGGAGTTCTACCAGAACCTGTGGAGTACCATCGCCAGCGGCAAGGTCTGGCAAGGAAAAATCTGCAACCGGCGCAAGGACGGCAGCCCCTACTGGGTCGCCTCCACCATCACCCCCTTCCTGGATAGCGATGGCAAACCCTACCAGTATGTGTCGATCCGCACCGACATCACCGAGCAACAGCTTGCCGTCAATGAATTGCGACAAACCAAGAACTTGTTGGATTCCATCGTCGAGAATATTCCCGTCATGGTATTTCTCAAACGAGCCAATGAGTTAACATTTGAATTATTCAATCGTGCCGGAGAGAATCTGCTGGGGTATTCACGTAACGATTTGCTCGGCAAAGGGAACTACGACCTGTGGCCCAAGGAACAGGGAGACTGGTTCACTGCCGCAGACCGCAAGGTGCTTGCATCAACCGAAATCACGGAAATTCCTGAAGAGCCAATCCAGACCGCAAACGGAGAAACACGCTATTTGCACACCTGGAAAGTTGCACTGCGCAATGAAGGGGGCGAGGCTACACATTTGCTCGGAATTTCCGTTGATATCACCGATATCAAGCTAGCCAAACAGGCTGCCGAAGCCCACAAGGAAAGGCTACGCCGCGGCCAGCTCTTCGCCAATATCGGTACATGGGACTGGAACATTCAAAGCGGCGAACTGTTCTGGACCGAACGCATCGCGCCGCTGTTCGGCTACCACGTGGGTGAGCTGGAAACCTCCTACGAGAATTTCCTCGCCGCCATTCACCCGGACGACCGCCAGTCGGTGATCGACGCCGTCAATGCCAGCGTCGAGCGCGATGCTCCCTACGAGATCGAACACCGTGTAGTCTGGCCCGACGGCACTGAACGCTGGCTGCTGGAACGCGGCGCCGTGCTACGTGATGCCGAGGGCAAGCCCTTGCAGATGCTGGGCGTAGTTCAGGACATCGATGATCGCAAGCGCGCCGAGATGTCACTGGTCGAACGCGAAAAGGAACTGCGCGAAGCTCAGACCCTGGCGCGCATCGGCAACTGGGTGGCTGACATAATAAACGACAAGCTCACCTGGTCGGACGAGATCTATCGCATCTTCGGGCATGAACCGAGCAGCTGCACGCCCAGCATCGAGGCATTTCACGCCGCAGTGCACCCCGACGACCGGGAGCGAGTACGCGAAAGCGAAAAACTGGCGGCGCAGACTGGCCACCACGACGTGGTGCACCGTATCCTGCGACCCGACGGGACAATACGCCATGTGCATGAACTGGCGCAAGCCGAAACCGATGCAGCGGGGAATCTGATCCGGCTGACCGGCACCGTGCAGGATATCACCGAGCGCGTGGAGGCTGAAATGAAACTACGGGAAAGCCAGGAAAAGCTAAACGGGCTGTTTCAGCTATCGCCGCTTGGTATCGCCCTGACTGACCAGGAGGGGCATTACCTGGAGTTCAATGAAGCTTTCAGGACGATCTGCGGCTACCCGGCCGATGAACTGAAAAATCTGGACTACTGGACACTGACCCCAAGAGAGCACGAACAGCAGGAAGCCGAGCAACTGGAATCACTCAGAAAAACCGGACGCTATGGCCCCTATGAGAAGAACTATCGCCAGAAGGATGGACGCCTCGTTCCAATTCGACTGAACGGCACCCTGGTCAAGGGTCAAGACGGTCAACCCCAGATCTGGTCCATCGTTGAAGACATCACCGACGGCAAAAAAGCCGAGCAGGCCCTGATTGCTGCCCGTGAAGAAGCCGACCGCGCCAACCAGGCCAAGTCCGAGTTCCTCTCCAGCATGAGCCACGAACTGCGCACGCCGATGAACGCCATCCTCGGCTTCGGCCAGCTGATGGAATACGACGAAGCCCTGTCAGACGAACACAAGGACAACGTACGGGAGATTCTCAAGGCCGGCCATCACCTGCTGGAACTCATCAACGAAGTGCTGGACCTGGCCAAGGTCGAATCCGGCCACATCGACTTGTCGCTGGAGCCGGTGGAAGTCTGCTCCATCATCGACGAGTGCCGAAGCCTGATCTCCCACCTCGCTGAGAAACGCGATATCCAGCTCAGCCACAAGGAGCTGAAAGGAGCTGCGGTGCGAGCCGACCGCACGCGGCTCAGACAGGTGCTGCTCAACCTGCTCTCCAACGCCATTAAATACAACCGTGACGGCGGCACCGTGCGTATCGATGTAAAGCCGGAAGGCTCTGACCGGCTTCGCATCCTGGTGACCGACACCGGTCTTGGCATCCCGGCCGAACGACTCACGGAACTGTTCCAGCCCTTCAACCGCCTCGATGCCGAGAACAGCGGCATCGAAGGCACGGGTATCGGCCTGACCATCACCCGACGCATCATCGAGATGATGGGTGGCACGGTGGATGTCGAAAGCAATATCGGCGTGGGCAGCACCTTCTGGATCGAATTGCCGCTCGAATTTCCCCCCAATCCAGATCGCCAGGCGTCGATCGCCGATAGTGCCACCCCGTCACAGCGCATTGAGGCGGCGCAGCACACTGTGCTCTACATCGAGGACAACCCGTCCAACCTGAGGCTGGTAGCGCAGATCCTCGGCCGGCGCCAACACATCCACCTCCTCACCGCCCACACCCCGGAACTGGGTATCGAGCTGGCGATGGCACGGCGTCCCGAGCTGATTCTGCTCGATATCAACATGCCGGGCATGGACGGCTATCAGGTGCTGGAGGTTTTCAAGGCTGACGACCGCCTGAAGTCCATCCCGGTCATCGCCATTACCGCCAATGCCATGCCCCGCGACATCGAGCGCGGCAAGGCGGCGGGATTTGCCGCCTACGTGACCAAACCGATCGATATGACCGAATTTTTCAGCGCACTTGACCGCTGCCTGCCTGATCGCAAGGAGAACCAAGCATGAGCATGGAATCCCCGAACAAAGAGCTCATCCTCATCATCGACGACGAGCCAACCAACCTCAAACTGCTGGACAAGATGCTGCGCGGCCAGGGCTACCAGGGGCTTGTGCTGGTGGATGATCCGCGCGAGGTGATCGACCGCTATCGTGCAGTGCGACCCGATCTGATCCTGCTCGACATCAACATGCCGCACCTGGATGGTTATCAAGTCATGGAACAACTCAAGGCGCTGAACGACCCGCTGTTGCCGCCGATCGTCATTCTCACCGCCCAGCACGGCAAGGACTACCTGCTGCGGGCGCTGGCCGCCGGCGCACGGGATTTCGTCACCAAGCCCTTCGACCGCAACGAATTGCTGATGCGGGTACGCAACCTGCTGGACGCGCAACTGGCCCACCGCCTGATGCACAACCAGAAAAAAGTGCTGGAGGAGATGGTGCAGGCGCGCACCGAGGAACTGCGGCACACCCGTCTGCAGGTGGTGCAGCGCCTGGGCATGGCGGCGGAGTACCGCGACGAGGAAACCGGCAGCCACATCCTGCGCATGAGCCATATATCGGCCCTGCTCGCCCAGGCTATCGGCTGGAGCGAGGCCGACTGCGAACTGATCCTGAATGCCAGCCCGATGCACGACATCGGCAAGATCGGCATCCCCGATGCGATCCTGCTCAAACCGGGCAAGTTCGAGCCGCACGAGTGGGAAATCATGAAGACCCATGCCGCCATCGGCGGGAAGCTGCTCGATGGCGACGATTCCGACCTGATGCATATGGCGCAAGAGATTGCCTTCACCCATCACGAAAAATGGGACGGCAGCGGTTATCCCAGCGGCCTGGTGGGCGAAGCCATTCCGCAGGCCGGCCGCATCGCGGCGCTGGCCGATGTCTTCGACGCCCTGACCTCCGTACGACCCTATAAAAAAGCCTGGACGGTCGAGGCTGCGGTGGACCTGATCAAAGAAAGCCGCGGCAAGCACTTCGATCCGAACCTTGTCGATGTATTCCTGCAGGAACTTCCGGGCATTAAGGAAATCCGTGAGCGCTTTGCCGAGACGATGAATATTTCATGAACAGACCTGTGCCGGTTTCTGATTCACGAAGCGGCACGTCAAGAAATTGTTTAATGTGATGACCTGAATTTGGCCAGGATGTCGTCGGCACTGTTGATGGAGGCAGGGATATCCTGGGAAAAACGATATCCATTCCTTCCCGACGCTTTCACTGCATACATCGCAATATCTGCTTTTTTCATGAGCGCCACCGCATCATCAGTACCTTGAACCGGGTAAAAGGCAATCCCGATGCTGCAAGTAATCTTCAATTCATGGCCCGGGATGGAGATGGGCAGCCTCAGCGTTCCAATGATTTTCTCTGCTACGGTTGCCGCATTCTGTGGATTGCTGATTTCTGACAGGACGATGACAAACTCATCCCCACCTTGCCGGGCAATAGTATCTTCACTTCGCACACAAGTATTCAGCCGTGCGGCCACAACCTTCAGAAGATCATCTCCGACATCATGTCCCAGCGTGTCATTAATGTTCTTGAAATGATCAATATCCATGAACATGACCGCCAGGGATCTTTGGTGGCGTTCGGCGTGGGCCAGCGCCTGATTAAGCCTGTCAAGCAACAACCTGCGGTTGGGAAGGTCGGTCAAGGTATCGTAGAAGGCCAGTTGGCGAATTTTCTCATCCGCTTCCAGGCGCAGAGTGATGTCCTGGAAAGCAGCCACAGAGCCTGTCACTTCCCCATTCCTGATGATGGGGCTGGACACGATGGAAACCGGGATTATGCTTCCGTCTTTTCGGACCAGATTGTCATTGAGGGCATGGTAGGTTTTGCCGGTGAGAATGGTCTGGAGAACCGGGCAATCCTGAGTGGGAATCAGGGTCCCATCCGTACGCTTGTAGTGGAAAGTCTGATGGCCATTCTTGCCGAGGAGTTCAGCTCTACTCCATCCCAGCAAGCGCTCCGCCTCAGGGTTTACGAAGGTGACACACCCCTCCTTATCCAACACATAAACCCCTTCTCCCAAGGTGGAGGTGATTTCACGTAGCTGGTTTTTACTTTCTTGCTCTTTCCTGTAATTCAGCATCAAACCACGGGAAAGCCATCCAATGGCCACGAGGAGCGCAATCATTACGGCGCTATAAATCAAGGCGTTGCGGCGCCATTCCGCCAGGACATCCTGCCTGGACAAACCCACGACGACGATAAGCGGCAGATTGCCTACCTGGCGATAGCTGAAGATACGCTCAACGCCATCGATGCTTGATTTCCCTGTAACGGTTCCCTTGACAGGGTTTTTCTGTAGCGCGACAGAGACTGAGCCGCCACGCACTGATTTCAAGCGCTGGCCTTCACTGATGGGGAAACGAGCAATGACATAAAGGTCTTTGCTTAATAAGGTAATATTGCTGTTTTTCCCCAGATCCAGCGTGCCGAAAAAGTCTTCGAAATACGACAGTGCAATATCCGAGACGACAATTCCGGCAAAGCTGCCGTCAGCATAATTCAGGCGTCGACTGAGCATGATTTGCCAACCGGGATGGGTACGGCCAACTTCAGGTTCTGAAATGTCCAGCCCCAGCGCGGGGTTATCCCGATGGCGAATAAAATAGGGACGGTCACCATTGTACGAGGGGGAGTTGTTTTCTTTCTGGGAGCTAGCCAGATTGTAACCATCCGGCCGGATAACCCGTATTCTGAATATTTCAGGAACACTTTCCTGGAGTTTTTTCAGATAGGCGTGAGTCTCGCCATAAGCAGGCTTTTCTTCGCCTTTATTGGGTACGATTTCGCCTGCGATGTGCTGGATAATAAGATCTGTCTTCTGGATAACCGAGTTGGCATGTTCCTCAAGTACATGGGCCATGTTCTGGCTATCCGTAGTGGCGCGGGCCAATTTCTCGTCATGGCTTTGTTTCAGCCCGTTCACGAACACGCCAATGAGGCCCAGCATGATAATAAGCAATGCAACAGGCCAGGCGCTTTGCTGAAAAATATTTTTATTTGTGGTCATGTTAATAATCGGAGGATCGAATTCCGGGGCACTCATAATCCATGCGCTTAAGTATCTCGTTTTGCCGTTCAATATACCATATCGCTTGCAGACTCTGCGCCAGACAGGCTGCTAGGCCCGTAATTTACAGCGACCTTCGTGCTCCAGAAAAGCCTCTTTGACTGAGTCGAGCATTTCCCTGTCGTTCCAGGGCTTGGTGATGTATCTGTAAATTGCGCCTTGATTGAAAGCCTCGGCGATCAGTTTCAGGTCGGTGTGGCCGGAAAGAACAATGCGCACCACATCGGGGTAAAGCCGCTTGACCCTGCCCAGGAATTCGATGCCGCTCATCTCCGGCATTCCCTGATCTGACAGGATCACGCCGACCCGATGGCTGGCTAGCAGCTCAAACGCCTCGGCCGGACTATGCGCGACCAGAATACGATAACCCTCGTGGCGAAACTGACGGGTCAAGGCAGCCGTCACATTCGATTCATCGTCCACCAGCAACAGCGTGCGTTGCCCGCTCTCGTCAGCCAGTCCATTCAGCGTCAGCTTTCGCCCACTCCGCAGCATCTGCTCGAAATCACCGACCGGAACCGGGCGACTGAAAAAATAACCCTGCATTTCGTCGCAGCCATGGCTGCGCAGATACTCCAGCTGCCCCTCCGTTTCCACCCCTTCGGCAATGACATTCAACCCCAGGCTGTGCGCCATGGTGATAATAGCAACGACGATGGCGGCATCCTTGGGGTCCCGCGTGAGCTCCCGGACAAAGGACTGATCCACTTTCAGCTTGTCGATGGCGAATTGCTTCAGGTAGCTGAGCGAAGAATAACCGGTACCGAAATCATCAATCGAAATCGCCATCCCGGCCTCTTTCAGTTCCCGCAGCACCCTGATCACCCGTTCCGTATCCTCCATCACCGCGCTTTCGGTCATCTCCAGTTCCAGGTAGCGCCCGTCGATGCCCGAGTCCAGCAGCACCCCGGTCGTCATCTTGACCAGATGACGCTGCCTGAACTGATGCGCCGACAGGTTTACCGCCACGGGCGGCGTCATCACCCCACCATCCTGCCAGACCTTGATCTGGGCGCAGGCCGTCCGCATCACCCATTCACCGATCGGAAATATCAGGCCGGTTTCCTCCGCCAGCGGGATGAA
>JAHJJI010000137.1 GCA_018823025.1 Gammaproteobacteria bacterium
ATGGCGCGGGTTTCGCGGTCGATCTCGTTGAGCGAGAGTCCCATCGCCACACGCATGAAGAAGGCCTGCGGCAGTTCGATGCGGCGCTCGTCGATGTGCAAGAAATAGCGGTCGTACAGGGTTTGCAGGCTGAGGTAGCCGAACTGCAGGTCGCGCGAGGCCACCAGGGCAGCGCCCATGCGCTTCAGGTCGAACTGCGCCAGACGCTCGTCGAGGCGCTCGGCCTCGATACCCTGCTTGATGAAGTCGGGGAAATATTCGGCGTAACGGGTCTCCATGTCGGCCTGGCTGGTGGTCTCGCCCAGCACTTCCTTGCGGATGGTGTCGAGCAGCAGGCGCGCGGTGACGTAGCTGTAGGCCGGTTCTTTCTCGATCAGGGTACGGGCGGAGAGGATGGCCGCCTTGCCCACTTCCTCGATCGGCACGCCGTCGTACAGATTCCTCAGGGTATGTTCGAGGATAGACTGCGGCGTAACGGCTGCGCCCAGTCCGTCGCAGGCCGATTGCAGCAGCGCGTTGAGGCGCGCCATGTCGAGCGGGTGGGTCTGGCCGTTTTCGATGACGTTGATGACATGCGGTGCGGCAGCGGGCTGCTCCAGCTTCTGCCGGGCGCGCTCCTGGGTGCGCTGCTCGCGGTAGAGCACGTAGGAACGGGCGACATCGTGCTCGCCGGAGCGCATCAGCGCCAGTTCGACCTGATCCTGGATATCTTCGATATGGAAAGTGCCGCCGTTGGGCTGGCGGCGCATCAGGGCGGACACCACGCTCTCGGTCAGCGCAGCGACGACCTCGCGAACGCGCGCGGAAGCTGCACCCTGGCCGCCATTGACAGCGATGAACGCCTTGGTCAGTGCAATCGAGATTTTGGCGGGCTCGAAGCCGACCACCGAACCGTTGCGGCGGATGATCCGGTATTGGGCATAAAGGGATTCATTCCCCGTCGCGGCTTCGCCGGAACCGAAGTTCGATGCTGCAAAAGGGGAAGGTGAAACGGAATCGGTAGCAAGCTGCATGGGTGGTTATCCTCCGGTTTTATTATTGCGATACATCGGTATGTCCTGGCTATTTTGTCCACAACATATCCACTGCATATTCCTGACATATCCACAACATCTTGTGTCTGGCCTATCAAGTTACCACTAATTCTAGTATCGCAGTTGACAAAACGCAACCGCTATTTCATGCCGGATTTTCAGGTCTAATGACCTTTTTACCTAGGTCATTGAATTTCCAAAACAGTGAGATACTTACTATATTTGAATATAAGAAATCCATGCACATGAAGCCATCACCCCTAACCGTATTCGTCGCTCGCGGCCTGACCAAGACTTACCACATGGGAGAAGTGGAGGTACCGGCATTGCGCGCGCTGGATATCGAGATCTATCAAGGCGAGTTCGTGGTGCTGCTGGGGCCTTCGGGCAGCGGAAAATCGACCCTGCTCAACATCCTCGGCGGCCTGGACACGCCTACCAGCGGCGAGGCGTTCTGGCGCGACCACAACCTGGCCACCTCCGACGAACGTGCGCTGACCGCGTACCGGCGCGATCACGTCGGCTTCGTGTTCCAGTTCTACAACCTGATTTCCAGTCTCACCGTGCGCGAGAACGTCGCCCTGGTGACCGAGATCGCGCCCCAGCCGATGACGCCGGAAGAAGCCCTGAAACGGGTCGGCCTGGAACACCGCATGGACCACTTTCCCTCCCAGCTCTCCGGCGGCGAACAGCAGCGCGTCGCCATTGCCCGCGCCATCGCCAAGCGGCCGGACGTGCTGCTGTGCGACGAACCCACTGGAGCGTTGGACTACGAAACCGGCAAAGTGGTTCTGGAGGTGATCGCCCGGATCAATCAGGAACTAGGCACCACGGCGGTAGTGATCACCCACAACGCCTCCATCTCCGGCATGGCCGACCGGGTGATGCGCATGGCCGACGGGCATATCGCCTCGGTGGAGACCAACCCGCACAAACTCACTCCGGCGGAACTGAGCTGGTAAAGCCATGGAAACCATTTTCACCGCAAAGGACGCAAAGGGACGCAAAGGAGATCAACAGCCTTCGGATCGTTTTTCCTTCGCGTACCTTTGCGTCCTTTGCGGTAAGAATCTTTGTGATTGGCAATCAAAATGAAAGCCTTAGATCGCAAGCTGATGCGCGACCTCTGGCAGATGCGCAGCCAGGCGTTCACCATCGCCCTGGTCGTGGCATCGGGTATCGGCTCCTTCATCGCCCTGCTCTCCACTTACGATTCACTGCAATGGTCGCGCCAGTCCTATTATGAAAATGCTCGCTTCGCCCAGGTGTTCGCCGACGTCAAGCGTGCCCCTCGGCCAGTGGAGCGGCAGATTGTCGAACTGCCGGGTGTGTCTGCGGTAGAAACCACCGTGGTGCAGGATGTAACCCTGGACATCCCGGGCGTGGCCGAGCCGGTAATCGGCCGCATGATCGGACTGGAAAGCAGCCGCCAGCCCAGCCTGAACCGCCTGTTTCTGCGCCAGGGCCGCCTGCCTGAAGATGGGAAAAGGAACGAAGCCCTGGTCTCGGAGGGTTTCTCCAAGGCTCGTGGATTGAAACCCGGCGACCACATCGCCGCCCTGCTCAACGGCAAGCGCGAAGAACTGGAGATCGTCGGCATCGTGCTGTCGCCGGAATACATCTTCGCCTCCCGCGGCGGCGAGATCCCCGACGACAAGGGCTTCGGCGTGTTCTGGATGGAACGCGAGCGACTGGCGAGCGCCTTCGACATGGAAGGCGCATTCAACCGTGTGTCGCTGACCCTGGCACCGGGCGCCAGCGAGGCGACGGTGATCGACGCCCTCGACCATCTGCTCGAACCCTACGGCAGCCTCAGTGCTTATGGCCGCAAAGACCAGAACTCGCACCGCATCCTGAGTCAGGAAATCGACCAGCAAAAAACCATGGCCACGGTTTTCCCCACCATTTTCCTCGGCGTGGCGGCCTTCCTGCTCAACGTGGTGCTGGCTCGCCAGGTCGCCACCCAGCGCGATCAAATCGCGGCCCTGAAGGCGCTCGGCTATAGCGACTTCGCCATCGCCGCCCATTACCTCAAACTGGTGCTGGCGATCGTGTTCGCCGGCATCGTTCTCGGCTTCGCGATCGGCGCCTGGATGGGCTATGAAATGACGGCGATGTACACCCTGTTTTTCCATTTTCCTCACCTGACCTACCGCATCCAGCCCTGGATTGCCCTGGTGGCAACAGGCATCAGCCTGGCAGCCGCCGTGGGCGCTGCGCTCGGCACCGTGCGCAGCATCCTGTCCCTGGCGCCAGCAGAGGCGATGCGTCCGCCCGCCCCGACTCGCTACCGGCGCATGCTGCTGGAACGGTTCGGCCTGGCGCATCTGCTCTCGCCTCAGGCACGGATGGTGATCCGTACCCTGGAACGCCGCCTGTTGCGCACCCTGCTGACCACTTTCGGCATCGCCTGCTCGGTCGCCATCATCGTGTCCGGCACCTTCTGGCGGGATTCGGTGAACTACCTGATCGACGTCCAGTTCTATATGGCCGACCGGGGCGATGTGAACGTGATGTTCGTCAATCCGGTTGCCCGCAGCGCCCTGAATGAAATTGGCCGACTGCCCGGCGTGCTGAGCACCGAAGAGATGCGCTCGGTGCCGGTGCGCCTGCGTGCCGGCCATCACAGCTACCGCACCGCCGTATCCGGCTATCCGCCGGATGCACAACTGCGCCAGTTGCTGGATACCGATTTGCATCGGGTGCCCCTGCCACCCGATGGCATCCTGCTCTCCCAGCGGCTGGCGGAACGACTGGCAGTCAAACCCGGCGACCAGTTGATAGTGGAATCCCTCGAAGCCACCCGCGCCAAACGCGAAGCCGTGGTTGCCGGCGTCGTTAACGACCTGGTCGGCCTCTCCGCCTATATGGACATCACCGCCCTGAACCGGCTGATGAGCGAGGGGGAATCCATCTCCGCCGTGGCTTTGACGCTGGACCCGACCCAGGCCAAAGCGTTTTATGCGCGCCTCAAGGAAATGCCCTTAGTCGCCACGGTCTCCATCAAGGAAGAGCTGTTGCGCAGCTTCCGCGAAACCAACGCCCGCTTTCTGCTTTTTTTTACCGCCATCGTGACCGCATTCGCCGCAGCGATTGCGGTGGGCGTGGTCTATAACAGCGCCCGCATCGCCCTGGCCGAAAGAGCCTGGGAACTGGCCAGCCTGCGCGTGCTGGGCTTCACCCGTAACGAGGTTTCCGGCCTGTTGCTGGGCGAACTCGCGATCGAGATCGCGCTGGCGATTCCGCTCGGCCTGTGGCTGGGCTACCTGCTGTCGGTACTGATCGTCTCCATGATGACGGCCGAGACCATCACCTTCCCGGTTGTCATCACCTCCAGCACCTATGTCTACGCCGCCCTTGTCATCCTGGCTGCCGGTGTGGTCAGCTCGCTGATCGTGCGCAACCGGGTGGACCGCCTGGATCTGGTGGCGGTATTAAAAACCAGGGAATGAGCGGGTCTTCCCTGTAAACACCCTTGACTGACACCAGACAGCGGGCTGAATAAGCACGGAAACTCATCACCCTCCCGCCAATCTCTCTTGATGCATCCCCAGCCCGGCCTGATGGCCGACAGGTCTCCAAAAGTTGACTATATTGATACTAATTACAAAATCAGGAGGAGGATCGACATGGCCACTTACCGGCTCGGCTCCAGCGGAGAAGAAGTCAGACAAATCCAGGTAAAGCTGCAAACTCAGGGACTTTACCGCGGCCCGATCGACGGCGCCTTCGGCGGCGGCACCGAAGCAGCGGTCAAAACTTTCCAGCAGAATACCGGCCTCGAAGTGGATGGCGCCGTCGGCCCAATTACCTGGAAGGCGCTGTTCAATGCCAAAATTCCAGCCCCCTCTTTGTTTTCCAAACCCCTGGCCTATCGCTGCCTGGCGCTGACCGGTGCGTTCGAAACCAATTCCGGCTTTCCCGACTGCTTTGCCGGCCTCTCTGGCGATTTCGATGGCCAGGGCATCAGCTTCGGCGTGTGCCAGTGGAATTTCGGCCAGGGTTCGCTCCAACCGCTGCTCAAGGAGATGATAGTGCAGCACCCCGATATCATCCGCTCGATTTTCCGGGAACAGCACGACGTACTGGCCACAGTACTGAACGCCGGAAAACGCGAATTGATGAGCTTCGCGGCCAGCATCCAGCACCCTGTCCGGCACACCATCAACGAACCCTGGCGCGGTATGTTCAAAAGCCTGGGGAGAACCGGAGAGTTCCAGACGATCGAGCAAAAATACGCGGCAACGCTGTATCAGTCGGCACTCGACCTGTGTTCCGATTTTGGCCTCTGGTCGCAACGCGCCGCCGCCCTGATGTTCGATATCAAGGTGCAGAACGGCAGCATCCGGGATCTTACCCGAGCACGGATACTGGCAGATTTCGCCAGTCTTGCAGCCGGCCTGCCACGCCCGGCGCTGGAGGTGGAGAAGATGAAAATCGTCGCCAACCGACGCGCCGAAGCGGCCAACTCGCGCTGGGTCGAGGATGTCAGAACGAGGAAGCTATGCATCGCCAAAGGCGAAGGCATCGTCCACGGCGTCCGCTACAACCTGGAAGAACAGTTTGGCATCACCTTAACCAAGTAAGGAGATTGATCATGGCTGCTGGCAAGAAAATTAAAACTCCCCAACGCGCCTACAACGTCCGGCCGGACACGATGGATTTTCGCGACAAGATGTACGAGGCGACGCTGATTGAAGTGCCGAAGCGTATCCCCCTCGAAAACTATGCCAAGGTACAAGTGCCCATACTCAACCAGGGCCAGGAAGGCGCGTGCACCGGCTTCGGGCTGGCAACCGTGGCCAACTACCTGTTGCGCAAGCGCAAGGAAGCAAAAGGCAAGGACTCCGTCAGCCCGCGCATGATGTATGAAATGGCCAAGCGCTACGACGAATGGCCGGGCGAAAAATACGACGGCTCCAGCGCGCGCGGCGCGATGAAGGGCTGGCACAAGCACGGTGTCTGCGTCACATCGGTGTGGCCCTACGATCCAAAAAAACCCGATCCACGCCTGACCGAGGCGCGCGTCACGGATGCCGCCGGGCGTCCGCTGGGAGCGTACTACCGCGTCAACCATCAGGACTTGGTGGCGATGCATGCGGCACTGGCCGAAGTCGGCATCCTGTACGCCACCGCCACCGTGCACACAGGCTGGGAAGCGGTAGGCGATAACGGCGTGATCCCGCTGCAGGACGAAATATTGGGCGGCCATGCTTTTGCCATCGTTGCCTTCGACGAGCGAGGTTTCTGGATCCAGAATTCGTGGGGCCCGGTCTGGGGACAGCAAGGCTACGCGCTGGTGACCTACAAGGATTGGCTCGCCAACGGCACCGACGTATGGGTAGCCCGGCTGGGCGCCCCGGTGGTGCTGGAAGGCGCCGTAAAGGGCGTCGCGCCGCGCCACGCCGGCATCGCGCGCGCCAAGACCTACTCCTATCCCGACCTGCGGCCGCACATCATCAGCATCGGCAACGACGGAGCGCTGCGCACCAGCGGCACCTTCGGCACCTCTGCCACCGACGTGGAGGAGATCATCAAGAAGGATTTCCCGCGCATCACCCAAACATGGAAAAAAAAGCGCCTGCTGATCTACGCCCATGGCGGACTGGTGAGCGAGGATTCAGCCATCCAGCGCGTCGCCGACTACCGCAAGGAGATGCTGGAGGCGGAAGTGTACCCGCTGGCCTTTAGCTGGAAAACCGATGCCTGGACCACGGTAAAAAACATCCTGCAAGACGCCCACAGCCGGCGCCGCCCGGAAGGCTTGCTGGATGCGGCCAAGGACTTCATGCTCGACCGACTGGACGATGCGCTCGAACCGCTGGCGCGAGCGCTGGGCGGCAAGGCGATGTGGAGCGAGATGAAGGAAAACGGCCTGTTCGCCACGACGAATGAAAATGGCGGAGCACGCATCGCGCTCGGCCACCTGAACGAACTTCTGGCGCAGGACCCTTCAATCGAAATCCACTTTGCCGGACACAGCGCAGGCAGCATTTTCAATGCACCGATCATCCAGCTGCTCACCGCCAAAGGCAAAATCGCCGCCGGCCCGATGAGCGGCGCAACCGGCCTGGGCCGCAAGATCGAAACCTGCACCCTGTGGGCGCCAGCCTGTACCGTCGATCTGTTCAAGCAGGCCTATCTGCCGGCGGTGAACAGCGGCGGCATCAAGCGCTTCGCCCTGTTCACGCTCACCGACCAGGTGGAGCAGGATGACCACTGCGCCAACGTCTATCACAAGTCGCTGCTGTATCTGGTATCCAACGCTTTCGAGGAGCGGGTGCGCATACCGGTATTCCGCAAAGATGGCGAGCCGATACTGGGGATGGAAAAGTTCGTCCGTCTCGACAAGGAACTCTCTGCGCTATTCAAGAACGGCAAAGCCGACTGGGTCCGGTCGCCGAACACCGCCGAGGATGGCACGCCCATCCATTCCACGGCACGCCACCACGGCGATTTCGACGACGACAAACCGACCGTGCTCGCCACGCTGGCGCGTATCCTCGGCCACAGCACATCAAAAGCGCCGTTTGAATTTGCCCGTACCTCCGCATCGCTGCGGGCGCGCAGACTGAAATTGAGCTAACAATCATGGCGAACCACCGCCACGGAGGGTGACCATCGGTTAACAATACGGATCTCCGGCTGTATCAGCAGTGCAGCCGGAAAACGCCACAGGCAAATGGAATCTGATGGTGCTGTCGAGCAGACAATACTTAAGTCCGACAGGCTGCTAGAATTCAAACATGATATGGATCAAAAGAACCCTGCTCGTCCTGCTCGCTATCGCCCTGCTCGGTGCGCTGGTCATGGCATTCCGTCCACAACCGGTGCTGGTGGAGGTCGCTGAAGTCACGCGCGGCCCTTTCGAGCAGGTTATCGAGGATGATGGCATAACCCGGGTGCGCGAACGCTACGTGGTTTCCGCCCCGCTCGCCGGCAAGCTCCAGCGGATCACGCTCAAGGCCGGCGATGCAGTCGCTGCCGGCATGGTACTGGCGATAATCGACCCCGGCTCGCCGGCCCTGCTGGATATGCGCACAGAACGGGAGCTCACCGAACGTGTGGGCGTGGCTGAAGCCAACAGGCTGCGTGCCGCGTCCACAACCGAACGGACGCGGGCGACGCTGGACAAATCCCGCTCTGATCTGGAACGCACCCGCAAGCTGGCTGCAAAAGATTTTGTTTCAGCCGCCCAGCTGGAACAGGTTGAACTTGAGGCCAGGATCAGCCTGCGCGAACTGGAGGCCACCCGCTACGCTGAGCAAGCCGCCATACACGACGTGGCGGTGGCCCGTGCCGCTCTGCTCCAGGTTCGCGACGACGCAACCGGAAAACCCGCCGGGAAACCTTCAGCGCGGCGCTGGGAAGTACGCACTCCGGTTGCCGGCCAGATTCTCCGGGTGACACAGGAAAGCGAGACCACCGTCGCAGTGGGTGCGCCGCTACTGGAAGTCGGCCAGCCCGCCGAGCTTGAAGTAGTGGTGGATGTGCTCAGCACCGACGCGGTTCAGATCAAACCGGGTGCCCCGGTACGGCTCCTGCGCTGGGGAAAAGCCGAGCCACTCGATGGTCGCATCAGGCGGGTGGAGCCGGCAGCCTTTACCAAGGTTTCCGCCCTGGGGGTTGAGGAGCAGCGCGTCTATGCGGTGATCGACCTCACCTCTCCCGCTGAAAAATGGCAATCACTCGGCGACGGTTACAAGGTGGATGCGAGCATCATCGTGGCACATCTCGATAATGTGATCAAAGTGCCTGTCAGCGCGCTGTTTCGTGACGGGGAACAATGGGCAGTATTCACTGTAGCCAACGGCAAAGCCGCCAGGCGCACGGTACAACTGGGCCGGCGCGGCGGTCTGGAGGCGGTGGTAGAAAAGGGATTGCAGCCCGGTGAAAAAATCATCGTACATCCCGGCGACACGCTCAGGGACGGCCTCAGAATAAAGGTGACAGCTAGCCCGGATATTTTATAAATTGACACATACCCTCGCTGGTCTTTTGTTTCGTATGGAAATTCTGTTCACCCACAAAGAGAGTGCGGGTTTTCCAGTGGCAGGATTGAGAATATACTTTATCGATCTCGTCCGGCCATAATTTGACATTCCAGACACCTACAAAAACAGTATTTTCAGTGGATCTATGGATCCTGATCTTGGTCAACTAGGACCAACGCTTCTTGACGCCGTCTGCACTGCGGAGTGGCCACAGCGTCCATACTTCAAATTCTTTCAGACCAGTGCTGCAGGCTGGTGGCCCCCTTGGCGGAGCAGGCATGAACCATGAAAGACGAGCTAGTACACCCCCTTTCGCAAGCCTGACAGCGGCCAAGGGGCTCCTGATCGCCCTTTTCCTCGCCTTGACGTCCCTCGCCGCGCCGGCAGTTCTTGCCGACACTGGGGAGATGGCCCGCTGGATCGCCGGGATGAAGGCGGACCCCAGAGGCCCTTTCGACGGGATTTACTGGTTCTGCCAGGACGGTGCGGTGCTGCCCCCCGAACCCTATGCCTGCTCGTCTCATGGCGGCGGAATCCAGCACGGCAGGCTCGGGGAACGCGCCCGCGCCCTCCGGGAAGCCGGCTTCCTGGTAGGCAATGTTCTGGCCGCCACCGATCCCGATGCCTTGGCCTCCGCGCTGGGACGGCCGGCGCTGGATGCCATCCTGCTGGAACGCTATCTGGTGGCGGCGGATAACGGCTGGATCCTGCGACGGGCGCGCTACTACCGGGGTGCCTTCCAGGGGGAGGACGAGATTGCCGCCGCGGAGGCTATTCTGGTCGCTTTGGCCAACCGCCTGCAGGGGGAAAGGGACTTTTTACTGCTGCGCCAGGCGGCGCTGCTACTGCCTAGGGCACGGAATGGCGGGACGGTGACACGGTCCCACGAGCTCTCCTCCAGCCTCGCCACCCTGGATGCCGGCTTCGCGCCGCTACGCAACAAGCTCCACGCCCTGCCGGAGGCGGCCGATGCCGATCGGGTGCGGTCTTATGCCCGTCAACATGGGCGCAGTGAGCCTGAGTTCGAGCAGCTCGCCCAAGCCATCGAAACGCTCTTCGCCTTCCGCGACTTGGGCCTGCCGCTGAGCGACTTGGCGAGGCGCCTCGACAGGCATCCCCTCGCCAGTCAACTGCGGCACTTTGCCCGGGAGCTGGAAAAACCCCTGCCGCCAGTGCAGCGCTTCGCTGTCAGCGCGGCGCTCCTGGCGGAGCTGCGTGAGTCTCTGCCGAAATTACTGCCGAAGCTGCGCATGGCGGCGGTGAGGCTCAGCCTGGATGTCGAGGCCGAGGCCTTCGCTACGGGCCTCGGACTGCTCGGCGACCTGCCCCAGGCGGGCCGCGCCGAGCGGCTCGTTCTGCTGGGCAGTGCTGCAGAGGCCCTGTACGGCGCTGGCCTGCTCACCCCCCGGGAGCGTCAGGCAACGCGGGAGGCGCTCGGCCGCCTGACGGCACCGAGCCTTCCTTTGGAGCGCTACCGCGCGGAACTCGGCTACTTGGCGCGGGTGCCCGCCTGGATCACGGGGCAAACCTGGTTCGGGATGGGGACGACCTCATTCGTCGCGGGGCCATAGTCGGGGCTGCCCGCATCCAGTCCCGCGTCCTGGGTGGCATCCTGCACAGGTTGGTCGGCGGGCTGCGCGTCCCACAGCGCGTCCTGGGAGGAATCCTGCACAGCTA
>JAHJJI010000138.1 GCA_018823025.1 Gammaproteobacteria bacterium
GGTCAGGGTGAATTCATCGTCGCCGAGGCGGACGAGTCCGATGCCTCCTTCCTCTACCTGACGCCGGTGATGGCAGTGGTGACCAATATCGACGCCGACCACATGGAAACCTACGGCCACGATTTCGGCCGCTTGAAGCAAGCTTTCGTCGACTTCATCCAGCGCCTGCCGTTTTACGGTATGGCGGTGTTGTGCTCAGACGACGCCAACGTACGTGAAATCATGCCGCGCATTACCAAGCCGGTGATCACCTATGGTCTGGAAGAAGGTGCGCAGGTTCAGGGTACGGATCTCATCCACAGTGGCGGCCGGATGGATTTCAAGGTGCAACGAGCCGGGCTGCCGCAGTTGGCGGTGACGCTCAACATGCCCGGAAACCACAACGTATTGAATGCGCTTGCGGCGATTGCAGTGGCAATGGAAGTGGGCGCGTCAGATGCGGCCATCGTCAAGGGATTGGCCGAATTCAGCGGCGTCGGCCGGCGCTTCGAACGTTATGGCAAGGTTTTCCTGCCGGATGGCGGCAGCCTCACCCTGATTGACGATTATGGCCATCATCCGGTCGAGATGGCCGCGACCCTGGCAGCAGCGCGCGGGGCATTCCCGGGTCAGAGGCTAGTGCTGGCATTTCAGCCGCATCGTTACACCCGCACTCGTGATTTGTTCGAGGATTTTGTCAAGGTGCTGTCGACTGTCGACGTCCTGCTGCTGACCGAAATCTATCCGGCCGGCGAGGCGCCGATCGTAGCCGCAGACGGCAGAGCATTGGCGCGCGCTATCCGGGTGGCGGGCAAGGTTGAGCCGATTTTTGTGGAAACCGTGGCGGAACTGCCGGGTGAAATTCTGAATGCGGTACGGGACGGCGATGTGGTGCTAACCATGGGTGCAGGATCGATCGGCCAGGTGCCTAACAAGCTAGTCCTGAGTCCTGAGTCCTGAGTGCTGAGTATGTGTGCGAACTTTCAACTTCCCCACTCAAAACTGAGCACTCAGGACTTGGAACTCAGGACTCAGGACTCGGTTTTGCGTGGCGTGCTGAAGTACAACGAGCCGATGAGCAAGCACACCAGCTGGCGCGTCGGCGGTCCGGCCGAGCGTTTCTACATTCCGGCGGATATCGCCGATTTGGCGCAGTTTTTGCAGGGGTTGGCGGCTGACGAGCCGGTGCACTTCATCGGCCTGGGCAGCAACTTGCTGGTGCGCGATGGCGGGGTGCGTGGCACGGTAGTGCTTCTGCACAGTGCGCTTAACCAGATCACGCTTAGTTATGGCAAGGCGGGCGCGACGACTGGTGTTTATGCCGAGGCGGGCGTGGCCAGCCCGAAGGTAGCGCGATTTGCTGCCCTGAACGGTTTTGAGGGCGCCGAGTTTCTCGCCGGCATTCCCGGTACGGTGGGCGGTGCGCTGGCGATGAACGCCGGCTGCTACGGAGCGGAAACCTGGCAACACGTGACCGAAGTGCTGACCATCGACTGCTTTGGCGAATTGCGCCGCCGTACGCCGCAGGATTTTGACATCAGCTATCGCCACGTGGCGCTCAAGGCAGGCATAGGTAGCGAATGGTTCGTCGCCGCCTGGTTCGCTTTCAAGCCCGGCAACGGTGAGGTTTCACGGAAAAAAATCAAGGGCTTGCTGGAAAAGCGGGTGGCGAGCCAGCCGATCGGCACGCCCAATGCCGGCTCGGTGTTCCGCAATCCGGCTGGCGACTATGCGGCGCGACTGATCGAGGCGTGCGGCCTGAAGGGAACGGCGCTTGGCGGGGCGATGGTGTCGCCCAAGCACGCCAATTTCATCGTCAACGCCGGCGAAGCCACGGCAGCGGACATCGAGGGGCTGATCGCCAAGGTGCGGCAAACGGTCAAGGAGC
Source organism: Gammaproteobacteria bacterium (assembly GCA_018823025.1). GTDB lineage: Bacteria > Pseudomonadota > Gammaproteobacteria > Burkholderiales > Sulfuricellaceae > Sulfuricella. The sequence continues at coordinate 1,868 of JAHJJI010000138.1, forward strand.
AGTACGGCATTGAGCTGGTCACCGAAGTGCGGGTAATCGGTGAGGCGTTAGGGGTGAGGGGTGAGGGGTGAGGAGCAGAAGCATGCAAGTTGAAACTGGCAAGGGTTTGACGGAGAAAAATGACCGTGGGGAAACCGGAGCTTTTTCCCCTCACGCCTTCGGCAAGGTCGCGGTGCTGCTGGGCGGAAAATCCGCCGAGCGCGAGGTGTCGCTTAAAAGCGGCAATGCGGTGCTGGCAGCGCTCAAGCGCAGCGGCGTCGATGCGCATGCGTTCGATCCAGCCGAGCGGGAGTTAGGCGAGCTGAGGCGGGATGGTTACCAGCGTGTGTTTATCGCCCTGCACGGTGGCCAGGGCGAGGATGGTACGGTGCAGGGCGCGCTGTCTCTGCTGGGCATTCCCTATACCGGCAGCGGTGTGCTGGCGTCGGCCCTGGCGATGGACAAATGGCGCAGCAAGCTGGTGTGGCAGGCGGCGGGAATGCCGGTACCCGCCTACGAGTTGCTCGATGCGGGCAGCGATTTCGCGGCGGTCGCCGCGCGCCTCGGCTTGCCGCTGTTCGTCAAGCCGGCTAACGAGGGCTCCAGCGTCGGCATCAGCAAAGTGAAGTCAGTCGCAGATTTACGCACCGCTTACGAGCTGGCAGCGCGCTACGACGATCTGGTGATTGCCGAGCAGTTTGTCGGCGGCGGGGAGTACACCGTTGCGATCCTCGGCAGCGAGGTTCTGCCGGCGATCAAAATCGAGCCGGCCAACGAGTTCTACGATTATGAAGCGAAATACCTGCGCGACGACACCCGCTACCTTTGTCCGTGCGGTTTATCTGCAGAACAGGAGAGCGAAATTCAGCGCCTGGCAAAACAAGGATACGCAATAATCGGCGGCGCCGGATGGGGGCGGGTGGATTTCCTGCTCGACGCGGCAGGCAAGCCGTACTTGCTTGAAGCCAATACCTCGCCCGGCATGACCGACCATAGCCTGGTGCCGATGGCAGCGCGGGCAGCGGGCCTGAGTTTTGAAGATTTGGTGATCAAGGTTCTTGAACTGGCGAGCGCGGCATGAAGGTTATGGACCCTGCGCTCAGGAACTGGAACTGAATCGTGTGGGATAAAACGCAGATGACTTTGTGGCTGGCAAACATGCTTTACGCACTGGCAGGGGTGCTGCTGCTGTATGCCGTATTGTTTCTGGTGGTGCATTTGCCGGTATTTCCGCTGCGCAAGGTGGACGTCAAGGGAGAGTTGCAGCATGTCAACCGCGAGCAGGTGAAATTTATCGTGGCACGTGAGATGAAAGGAAACTTCTTCACCCTCGATCTAAACCGCACTCGCTCGGCGTTCGAAAAGCTGCCCTGGGTGCGCAACGTAAGCGTGAGGCGGCGCTGGCCGGACAGGCTGGAAGTAGCAATTGAGGAGCATGTGGTGCTGGCACGCTGGGGTAGTTCGGCGTTGGTTAATACGCAGGGTGAACTGTTCAGGGCGGCCTCGAATGCGGTGCTGCCGGAGTTCAATGGCCCGGAAGACGCGGCACGGGAAGTGACAGGCCGTTATGAGGAATTCAGTCGGATGCTCAAGCCTTTCAACCTGGTTCTGATCCGGATGACTCTGTCGGACCGCCGTGCGCTGCAGCTCAAGCTGAATAATGGACTGGTGGTGGAATTGGGCAGGGAAAAGGTGCACGAGCGTTTGGAGAAATTCGTCGGGGTGTACGACCAGACCGTCGCCAAGCTCCCGATAGCTGTCGCCTACGTTGACTTGCGCTATCCCAACGGGTTCGCGGTGCGCTATCCACAGATAGCTTCGATGCCAGCAAAGAAGGCGCAGCCGGCAGCAAGGCCGGGTCAGGGAAATTTGAAGAAAAAAGTCGGGTTGCGACGTGATGCCAATGATCTGGCAGTTGCCGCCTGACAAGGGAGACATGGGATGAGCAAGGCTAAAGAACAAAAGAATCTGATCGTGGGGCTGGATATCGGCACCTCGAAAATCGTCGCCATCGTTGCGGAGATACTGCCTGAAGGGCGGCTGGAAATCATCGGCATGGGGCAGACGCCGTCGCGCGGTTTGAAGAAGGGCGTGGTGGTGAATATAGAGTCAACTGTCAACGCCATCCAGCGCGCGCTGGAGGAGGCCGAACTGATGGCCGACTGCAAGATTCGCGAGGTCTACACCGGTATAGCCGGCAGCCATATCAGGAGCATCAACTCGCATGGCATGGTGGCGATCAAGGACAAGGAAGTGAATCAATCCGACGTTGACCGGGTGATCGAAACGGCACGCGCGGTGATCATTCCGACCGACCAGCAGGTGCTGCACATCCTTACCCAGGAATTCATCATCGACGGGCAGGAAGATGTGCGCGAGCCGCTCGGCATGAGTGGGGTGAAGCTGGAGGTCAAGGTGCATATCGTCACCGGCGCAATCAGCGCGGCCCAGAACATCATCAAGTGCGTGCGCCGGTGCGGGCTGGAAGTGCGCGACCTGATACTGCAGCCGCTGGCATCGAGCATGGCGGTGTTGTCGGAGGATGAAAAAGACCTGGGTGTGTGCCTGGTAGATATCGGCGGCGGCACTACCGACATTGCGGTATTTACTGGCGGCGCGATCCGCCACACCTCGGTAATCCCGATTGCCGGTGACCAGATCACCAACGATGTGGCCATGGCGCTCAGGACGCCGACGGCGGATGCCGAGGACCTGAAGGTGAAATACGGCTGTGCACTGCGCCAGCTGGCTGACGCGAAGCAAATGATCGAGGTGCTCGGCGTCGGCGACCGGCCTGCACGCCAGCTGTCCCGCCAGACCCTGGCCGAAGTGATCGAGCCGCGGGTCGAGGAACTGTACAGCCTGGTGCAGGCGGAATTGCGCCGCAGTGGTTTCGAGGAGCTGCTCTCTTCCGGCATTGTTATCACTGGTGGCAGCAGCGCCATGGAGGGTATGGCGGAGCTGGGCGAGGAGGTGTTCCACATGCCAGTACGGCTGGGAATGCCACAGTACGTGGGCGGGCTAGCCGAGGTGGTGCGCAATCCGCGTTTCGCCACCGGTGTAGGACTGCTGCTTGCGGGGATGGATCAACACCAGCGGCATCACCTGGCAACAATGCAGAACGGCTCGGTGACACAGATTTTCAATCGGATGAAGAGTTGGTTTCAGGGGAATTTTTGAGCGTTGGTTTGGCTACGACTAACCTGCTTCGCAGGAAAGTCTGCGCCGCAACAAGCCCTGCGGGCGTGTTGTCAAGGGAATTTATGAGCAGGTAATTTTTGGGTTTTTAAACTTTGGGTATAACAACAAAGGAGACAGGCATGTTTGAGATCATGGACACACAAGGTCAGGAAGCGGTAATCAAGGTCATCGGCGTGGGCGGCTGTGGCGGCAATGCAGTGGATCATATGATCGCCAGTGGCTTGGGTGGCGTCGAGTTTATCTGCGTCAATACCGATGCGCAGGCACTCAAGCGCAATCAGGCCGGCGTTACCGTGCAGCTGGGCTCGGCCATCACCAAGGGGTTGGGCGCGGGCGCAAATCCCGCAGTCGGGCGCGAGGCGGCACTGGAGGACAGAGAGCGTATCGCCGAGTTGATCGACGGTGCCGATATGTTGTTCATTACTGCCGGCATGGGCGGTGGCACCGGTACCGGTGCCGCGCCTGTGGTGGCCGAGGTAGCCAAGGAGCTGGGCATCCTAACCGTGGCGGTAGTAACCAAGCCGTTCGGTTTCGAGGGCAAGCGCATGAAAGTGGCGCTCGAAGGTATTGAGGCGCTGACGCAGCACGTCGATTCCCTGATCGTGATCCCAAATGACAAGCTGATGGAAGTGCTGGGTGGCAAGATTGGTTTCCGCGATGCCTTCAAGGCTGCCGATGGCGTGTTGCACGGCGCGGTGGCGGGTATTGCCGAGTTGATCAAATGCACCGGCTTGATCAACGTTGATTTTGCCGACGTGCGTACGGTGATGTCGGAGATGGGTATGGCGATGATGGGTTCGGCTCAGGCAACCGGTGTAGACCGTGCTCGCATGGCGGCAGAGCAGGCTGTAGCCAGCCCTCTGCTGGAAGATGTCAACCTTTCCGGCGCGCGCGGCGTACTAGTCAACATCAGTGCCAGTGAGGATATGAATCTCGAGGAAGTCTACGAAGTGATGAACACCATCCGCAGCTTCACAGCCGAAGATGCAACGGTGATTTTCGGTACGGTGTTCGACAGCACACTGCAGGACGAATTGCGCGTGACCGTGGTGGCTACCGGTCTGGGTTCGCCAGTCAACCGTCAGCAGAGCAAGCCGTTAAGCATAGTGATTTCGAAGACCGGTACCGACAATGAGCCGATGATGGTGGATTACACAGAACTGGAGCAGCCTGCGGTGATGCGGCGTCGGCGTGATGCCCAGGTTGAGGCGATGAAACAGTCCGGTGTGGAATTGCTCGATATTCCGGCATTCCTGCGCAAGCAAGCTGACTGATCCGCGTTGATGAGCTGAATCGCGGCGTCCACTGGGCGGCACGGGGTGTCGGTTTCGGTGCGAGGGTTGGACAGTCACGCTCGCCGTGCTAAACTGCCGGCCTCTGACAACACCATGATGCTCATGGGGAAATTCGTGATTAGACAGCGGACATTGAAAAATATCATACGCGCCACCGGGGTGGGGCTGCATACCGGCGAGAAGGTGTATCTCACCTTGCGCCCGGCCGCGGTCGACACCGGCATCGTGTTTCGTCGCGTCGATCTGGCGGAGCCTGTGGACATCAAGGCGGAACCATACAGTGTGGGAGAAACCCGGTTGTCCTCGACGCTGGTGCGGGATGGCGTCAAAGTGTCTACCGTCGAGCATCTGATGTCGGCCTTTGCCGGCCTGGGTATCGACAATGCCTACGTCGACCTGTCCGCGCCGGAAGTGCCTATCATGGACGGCAGCGCCTCACCTTTCGTGTTTCTGCTGCAGTCTGCAGGCATCGAAGAGCAGCCGGCAGCGAAAAAATTCATCCGCGTCAAAAAAACGGTGGAGGTCAGGGACGGCGACAAATGGGTGCGCTTCGATCCGCATTCAGGCTTCAGGCTGAACCTCACCATTGCTTTCGATCACCCGGTATTGTCCAATTCCGGCCAGTCAGTCACGGTGGATTTTGCCGACACCTCCTTCGTCAAGGAAATTGCGCGCGCTCGCACCTTCGGCTTCATGCACGAGGTGGAGGCAATGCGCTCGCAAGGTCTGGCGCTGGGTGGCAGTCTCGATAACGCGATCGTGATGGATGAGTTTCGCGTTCTCAATAGTGATGGTCTGCGCTACGAGGATGAGTTCGTCAAGCACAAACTGCTGGATGCCATCGGTGATCTTTACCTGCTCGGCCATCCGCTGATCGGTGCGTTTACCGGCTACAAATCCGGACACGCAATGAATAACCGTCTATTGCGCTGCCTGATGGCAGATGCCGAGGCGTGGGAATTTGTCAGTTTCGAGCGCCAGGAAGATGCGCCGGCCGCATTGCAGCGGTTGAGCAGCCTGGCTGTTTGAGCGTTTGCTAGTACTCCGGTTATTTGTCTATCTCGGCCTGATTGCCATTGTTGTTGCTGTGGTGATGTTTCTGTTTACCCGCGATATCCGCTACCTTCGCCTCGCCTGGCAAATTTTCAAGCGCTCTCTGGTATTCCTGCTGGTTTTCGGGGTCCTGCTGATGATGGGGCGTTTAATCCTTTATCGCATCTGAATGCCGCTGGATCAAGGTATGAAGGGCGTTTTTCAGCGGTGAATCCACCAGGCTTTGTTCCAGTTTCTCCAAGCTGCTCAAAGCGTTATGGCTGACCGTCAGGGTCTTCGGTTTTTTGCCTGGAAGCGGGCTCTCGACTTGCACGTCCACCCGAATTGCAGTAATCTCAATCCCCCGATTTTGAATTTTTTCCAGCAGGCTGGGCACGAATTGCCGAAGTTTTCCGGCAACCGCGCCATTGTTTGCGTAGACGATCAGCGTTTTCAGGCGGACAGCGCCGACCCTGGACACAGCGGCCAGCGGTTTGGGCGCGACTTCAGTCCAGGCCTTCTGCAATACCAGCAGTTTTTGCGCTTGCTGAAGGAGCGTCTGCAGGTTGGGTGCGGCGCTCAGGAATGAATGTGCTAGATGGGCGGGCATAAGAGATGCACAAATTAAAGGGAGAACTGTGAATATTATTCTAGTTTCCGGTAAGTTGGCAAAGGGAAAGACCTTGGCATTGAGTCATTCCCAGGTGATGTCCCTGGGTATGGCGCTTCTGGTTTTTCCATTGTTGCTGGCGATGGTTTTTACCTACTTGCTGTTGTTTCATGCGGCGGATATTCCCCACCCCTACCTGCAATCCCTGGTACTAAGCTCGCAGCGCACCGAGGCTGCCAAGAATCAGGTGTACTTGCGGGAGAATCTGAACGCCATGGCAGTGAAACTTGGCCAGATGCAGGCGCATGTGCTGCGCCTCGACTCCCTGGGCGAGCGATTGGCGACGCTGACAAACATAGGTAAACAGGAATTTGATTTTGACAAAAAGCCAGGCCAGGGTGGCGCGGAGTCCAGTCTGCCGGCGCGCGACATGACCATGAGCGAGTTTGGTCAGCAACTTGACGGTTTAATGAAAAAACTTGATGACCGATCCGATCAGCTTGGTTTGATGGAGGCGATGCTGGTTCAGCAACAGGCGAAGAAGGTCGCCATTCCGTCCGCCCGACCGGTGAGCACAGGTTGGTATTCCTCCAATTACGGTTACCGTATCGACCCCTTCACCGGCCAGAAAGCCTTCCATGAAGGTGTGGATTTCATGGCTGATTCAGGTACGGCTATCCATGCGGCGGGGGGCGGTATCGTGGTTTATGCGGATACTTATGCCGGCTATGGTAATATGATAGAGATTGATCACGGCAACGGACTGATCAGCCGTTACGCACATGCTTCGAAATTGCTGGCCAAGGTGGGTGACGTGGTGATGAAAGGTCAAAAAGTTGGTGAGGTCGGCAGCACGGGTCGTTCTACCGGGCCGCATTTGCACTTTGAAGTACGTCACCGTGGCGCTCCACAGAATCCGGAGCATTACCTGCATCTGGGCTGACCGGGTGCTTTATGAGCCTCTGGAGTCAGAACTTCGACAAGAGGCATTCTTTAGTAACAGCCATCGCCCGGCTTGGCGCTGGCTTTTTGTTTATTTTACTTCCTGAAAACTCATGATATCCCGTCTGGTCAGAAAAATCTTTGGTAGCCGCAACGATCGGCTAATCAAGCAATACACGCAAACAGTTCATATCATCAACGCGCTGGAGCCGAAAATTTCGCCTCTGTCCGACGCGGAGTTGCGTGCCAAAACGGATGAATTCAGGCAGCGTTATCAGAACGGGGAATCTCTGGATGCGCTACTGCCAGAGGCTTTTGCTGTTGTACGTGAGGCTGGCAAGCGTGTGCTCGAGATGCGCCACTTCGATATGCAGCTGATCGGCGGCATGGTGCTGCATTATGGCAAGATTGCCGAAATGCGTACCGGCGAAGGCAAAACACTGGTAGCTACCTTGCCCACTTATCTCAATGCGTTGTCCGGCAAGGGCGTGCATGTGATTACGGTGAATGACTACCTGGCCAAGCGCGATTCCGAGTGGATGGGCCGCATCCACAATTTCCTCGGGCTTACTGTCGGCGTCAACCTGTCGCAGATGGATCACGAGGAGAAGCAGGCCGCCTACGCTGCAGACATTACCTACGGTACCAACAATGAATTCGGGTTCGACTACCTGCGCGACAATATGGTGTACCAGCCTACGGAGCGGGTGCAGCGCAGCCTGAATTACGCTGTCGTCGACGAGGTGGATTCAATCCTGATTGACGAGGCACGTACCCCGCTGATCATTTCCGGCCAGGCCGAGGACAACGTCGATCTGTACCATCGCATCAACGAACTTGCGCCGAAGCTGGTCAAGCAGGAACTGGAAGATGGGCCTGGCGATTACAGCGTGGATGAGAAGTCGCACCAGGTGCTGCTCAGCGAAGAGGGGCACGAGCACGCCGAGCAGTTGTTGACGCAGGCCGGTCTGCTGTTGCCCGGCACTAGCCTTTACGATGCTGCCAACATCAGCCTGGTGCATCATCTCTATGCGGCGCTGCGCGCCCACGCTTTGTATCATCTCGACCAGCATTATGTGGTACAGAATGGCGAAGTGGTCATCGTCGACGAATTTACCGGTCGTCTGATGTCCGGGCGACGCTGGTCGGATGGCTTGCATCAGGCGGTGGAGGCGAAGGAAGGCGTGGCGATCCAGAAGGAAAATCAGACTCTGGCGTCGATCACCTTCCAGAACTATTTCCGCATGTATTTGAAGCTCTCCGGCATGACCGGCACGGCCGACACCGAAGCTTACGAATTCCAGCAGATCTACGGGCTGGAAACCGTAGTGATTCCACCACACCGTCCCATGATTCGCCAGGATCGCATGGATCAGGTTTACCGCACTGCCAAGGAAAAATATCAGGCGGTGATCAACGACATCAAGGAGTGCCAGAGTCGTGGTCAGCCCGTTCTGGTCGGTACGACCTCAATCGAAACTTCGGAATACATTTCCGATTTGCTGCAGAAAGAAAAGCTGGCGCATCAGGTGCTCAACGCCAAGCAGCATGCGCGCGAGGCCGAGATCGTGGCGCAGGCGGGTCGGCCGAAAGCGATCACCATCGCCACCAATATGGCAGGCCGTGGTACTGACATCGTGCTGGGTGGCAGCATCGAGGGTGATTTCGAGAAGATACGGCACGATGAGAGCTTGAGCGAAGATGAAAAGATCAATCGTCACAACGCGATCAAGATTGAATGGCAGCCAGTGCATGACCAGGTTCTGGCGGCGGGCGGTCTGCACATCATCGGTACCGAGCGCCATGAATCGCGCCGAGTCGACAACCAGTTGCGCGGCCGGGCCGGGCGTCAGGGCGATGACGGCTCAAGCCGTTTTTACCTGTCGTTGGAAGACCCGCTGTTGCGAATTTTCGCTTCCGACCGTGTGGCGGCCATCATGGATCGCCTGAAGATGCCGGAGGGCGAGGCGATTGAGCATCCGTGGGTGACTCGCGCTATCGAGAATGCCCAGCGCAAGGTGGAGGCGCGTAACTTCGATATCCGCAAACAATTGCTGGAATACGATGATGTTTCGAACGACCAGCGCAAGGTAATCTACGCCCAGCGCAACGAGTTGCTGGAGGCCGCCGATATTTCCGAAACCATCCAGGCGATGCGCGAGGATGTGATCAACGACCATATCAGTTTGTCGATCATGCCTGAAAGCATGGAAGAGCAATGGGACGTGCTGGGGCTTGAGAAGTCGCTGCAGGCTGAGTGGCAGCTTGATCTGCCGCTGCGCGAGTGGTTGGATAAGGAATCAAACCTGGATGAACACGGCCTTCGCAAGCGCATCATCGATGCGGCCAACGCACAATATCAGCACAAGTTGGAATCGGTCGGCGTCGAAACCATGCACCATTTCGAGCGCGCAGTGATGTTGCAAAGCCTGGATACGCACTGGCGTGAGCATCTGGCGGCGCTGGATCATTTGCGCCAGGGTATCCATTTGCGCGGTTACGCCCAGAAAAATCCGAAACAGGAATACAAGCGCGAAGCATTCGAGTTATTCTCCGATATGCTTGATCGTGTCAAGCGTGAAGTCACCAAGATCGTGTTGACCGTGCAGATCCGCAGCGAAGAGGATGTGGAAGCGGTTGAAGCCCAGCCGCAACCGTCCAATGTCCAATACCACCATGCCGATTACGACGAGGCACTGGGCGGGGCTGCCGAAGAAGATGCAGAGGATGATGATCATCACCCCTTCGTTCGAGCCGGCGACAAGGTTGGACGTAACGATCCCTGCCCATGCGGTTCGGGCAGGAAGTACAAACAGTGCCATGGCAAGCTGAGCTGAGGTAAAGTTGATTGGCGCAAAAGCCGGCAGGATTGCCGGCTTTTTTTTCGGTAAAAATTCGTTGCTACAATGTATTCTGGAAATGCGTGGACGATCAATAGATCAATCTGACTTGTGGAAGAGGGCGGTGTTATGCGGGAAATCCTGAATGCCTTGCTGAAGGCGTTAAAAAGCTTGTTTCAACCGAAGATGCTGGCTTTGGTGCTGTGGCCTGTAGTGCTGGCGACTATCCTGTGGGGTGGGTTGGCTTTCTTTTTCTGGTCTGATTGGGTGGCCGGGCTGCAAGGCTTGATTGATCACGCCGCTGTGCACGATTTCCTGGGGCGGCACGAGCTTTCCTGGGTGGCGCGAGCCGCCGCAACCACGCTGGCCTTCATGGTGCTAGTCCCGCTGGGAGTGGTAACCGCGCTTCTTATCGCCGCAGTGGTGGCAATGCCCTATATGGTGCGTTTTGTTGCTGAGAGGGACTACCCGGGTATGGCGATGAAGCGAGGCGGTACCATGATGGGGTCTATCTGGAACGGGCTGGCCGGAGTATTCGTGTTTGCCGTGTTATGGCTGCTTGCGCTGCCGCTGTGGTTGTTTGGGCCTTTCGCACTGCTTGTGCCGGTTTTCCTTTCCGCTTACTTAAACCAGCGCCTGTTCCGCTACGATGCGCTCGCTGACCATGCCTCACGCGAGGAGTACCAGCAAGTCGTGGAGCGGGCCGGAGGCAGGATGTATGTTCTGGGTGGACTGCTCGGACTGGTGCAGTTCGTGCCCTTTCTCAACCTGCTTCTACCGATCTACATCGGTCTGGCATATATCCATTTCTGCTTGGCGGAACTGCATGCATTGCGAACAGGCATTGCAATAGAAGTTTAAAACCTGCATGCCGAGAGGCGTTCTGACGGTCTTTTGGTTTAAAATAATCCAATTCGCCAATTTCACCGTTCAGGATACCTTAATGCCCGTCAATCTTGCTCCACCTAATCCCGATCAACTGCTGCCCGTGAAGGGCGTGCGCCTCGGCATCGCCGAAGCCGGCATTAAAAAGGTGGACCGCAAGGATCTACTGGTCATGCAACTGGGTGAAAAGACACATGTGGCGGGCGTGTTTACCCTGAATCGCTTCTGCGCTGCGCCGGTGGTGCTGTGCAAGCAACATTTGGCGGTCGGTAAGGGCATCCGCGCACTAGTGGTGAACACCGGCAACGCCAATGCCGGCACGGGCGAAGAGGGGTTAAACCGCTCCCGGCGGACATGCGCCGAGGTGGCAAAGCTGCTCGGTTGTGCGGAGGAGCAGGTGCTGCCTTTCTCCACCGGCGTGATTCTGGAGCCGCTACCGGTAGAGAAGATTGTTGCCGGCCTGCCGGCGGCAATTGCCGACCTCAATGAAAGCAACTGGTTCGACGCTGCGCAGGCGATCATGACCACCGACATCGTGTCCAAGGCGGTGTCGAAGCAGATCAGGCTGGGCGATGCGACAGTTACCATTACCGGCATCGCCAAGGGCTCCGGCATGATTCACCCCAACATGGCGACCATGCTCGGCTATGTCGCTACCGACGCAGCGCTTAGTCAACCCCTGCTGGAGGCGCTGGTGCGCCATGCCGCCGACCGTTCCTTCAACTGCATCACGGTGGATGGCGATACTTCCACCAACGATTCCTTCATGCTGATCGCGACTGGCGAGGCTGGCATGCCGGAAATTACCGATGCGGCAAGTACTCACTACGCCGCACTGCGCGATGCTGTCACCGAGGTGTCTCAAGCACTGGCCCAGGCCATAGTCCGGGACGGCGAGGGTGCGACCAAGTTCATGACTATCAGCGTCGAGGGGGGGGGCTCTGAAGCGGAATGTCGCCAGGTGGCGTATGCCATCGCGCACTCGCCTCTGGTCAAAACCGCGTTCTTCGCTTCCGACCCAAATCTGGGGCGGATACTTGCCGCCATCGGCTATGCCGGCATTGCCGACCTGGATGTGGACAGGCTCAAACTCTATCTGGGAAATGTGCTGGTAGCGGAAAACGGTGGCCGCGCGGCGAGCTATCAGGAGCAGGACGGCCAGCGGGTGATGAAGGAGTCCGAGATCGCTGTGCGGGTACTGCTTGGTCGAGGTTCTGCTACGGCCACGGTATGGACCTGCGACTTCTCTTATGACTACGTCAAGATCAACGCCGAGTACCGAAGCTGATGACGAACATTCTGGAGGTTGCCGCCGCCGTCATGCAGCGGTCAGATGGCGAGTTTTTACTGGCGGAGCGTCCGGCTGGCAAACTTTATGCCGGATGGTGGGAATTTCCCGGCGGCAAGATCGAAGCCGGCGAGTCGCCCTACCATGCGCTGGTTCGGGAGTTGCATGAGGAACTGGGAATTGATGTTGATGTGGCGCATCCCTGGTTGACACGTGTTTATACCTACCCTCATGCCACGGTGCGGCTGCATTTCTTTCGTGTGGTGAACTGGCATGGCGAGCCTCACGGCAAGGAAAACCAGCGCCTATCCTGGCAATACCCCGACGCGGTAAGTGTAACGCCGTTATTGCCGGCGAATGGACCGGTTTTGCGCTCACTCAACTTGCCCTCGGTGTGTGCGATTACGCATGCCGTCGAATTGGGCGAGGAGCTATTTATAGAGCGATTGCAGGTCGCTCTGCAGCAAGGGCTCAAGTTGATCCAGGTGCGCGAGAAGGCCATGGATGCGGCAACATTGCGCGCCTTCGCCGCCGAGGTAGTGTGGCAGGCTCATGCCCACGGCGCGCGCGTGGTGATCAACGGCGATGCAGCCTTGGCCCGGGAGGTTGGGGCGGATGGGGTGCAGTTGAATTCTGCTCAACTGATGGCGTTGACGGCCCGGCCAGAATTGGAGTTGGTGAGCGCTTCCTGCCATGACAGGCATGAACTGGAGAGGGTAGTTGAACTGGAGCTGGATTTCGCGTTGCTGTCTCCGGTATTGCCGACCCAGAGCCATCCCGGAGCATCAGTTCTGGGCTGGGAGGGTTTTGCACACCTGGTTAGGGATTTGCCGATGCCGGTCTATGCGCTGGGCGGGGTCTCCCGCGCAGATATGGACGAAGCGCGGCGGCATGGTGCTCATGGAATCGCCATGTTGCGCGGGGCATGGCAGGCATTGGAAAGAACATGAAAAAAATATGGCCTTTCTTGCTGTTGCTCCTGCCTGTGCTGCTGGTATTGAGTTTGCCACGCCTTATAGGTGGTGATGCTGGCGGGCCGATATTGACGGTGCATTGCCCTGACCTGGTTCAAGGTTGCCAGGTGGAGTTCGGGGCACGGAGGGCGGAAGTCAGATTTCTGTCCGCCCCGACGCCTCTCAAGCGGTTCGATCTGGTGGTGAAGGCGCCCGATGCCGGCCAGGTCACCGCAGATTTTGCCATGCAGGGCATGAACATGGGGCCAAACCATTATGTGTTGCAACGTATAGCTGATGGGGTATGGCAAGGAAATATCCTGTTGCCGGTATGTGTTAGCGGCGTCAGTAATTGGACTATGATGTTGGAACTAGATGGCGTAAAGCGGCAAATCCCCTTTGTCGCGGTCAAGCAGTAGGCTAGTTGAGACCCTCGCCCTTTTTCGTCTCTTCTTCGTCTAGCGGGATACGATAGCCCTCTGTTGCCCATTGACCGAGATCTATCAGTTTGCAGCGTTCAGAGCAGAATGGGCGGAAAGGATTTTTCGGGCTGAAGGGCGCGAGGTTGTTACAAACGGGGCACGGGACTGAAGGCGAGAGTTTTGTAGTGGTATTCATGTGCGGTAATGCCAACTAGTGATTGCCTGGCCTTAAAGGTTGCAAAGAGTTAAATCAAATTCAACGTCAGTGTCGCATCCCCGTGGCTTCTGGGGGCCGCCCAGAGCGGTGAAGCGGATGTTGATCGCATATTTGTTAGCGCTGATTTCGGGGAAGCAGGGCAAATCACGTGCGACTGAGATGCGCAGCATCTGCGCCACCCTGCCACTCAGCATCTGCTGAAAGGCGCCTTGCTGTGCGGAGTGGCGGCTGGATTTGCCGCTGTCGCGCAGCATGCGCAGGATGATCCTCAATCCATCCCGAATCGGCAGCATCGGCTCCAGCCATTCCGTCAGATTCTGACGGCGCAGGCTTTCATCCTGGTTAAGCCAGAAATGATAGGAGGGCAAGTCGAATTCGCATACTCCCCCAGGGATAGAGGTGCGTTGCTTGATGCTCATCAGCCATTCATTCTCGCGCAGGTGCTGGCCGACCTTGCCAGGCAGGCTGTGCAGAAGGCCAGAGACATTGTCGATATCATGCAGCACCTCATTCAAGGCTTCTTCCGAAATGGCGGGATTGTTGCGCAGGGCTTCCAGAGTTTGCTTTTGCCGCTCAAGTTCCTGGAGCAGGTCGGATTTTAGATCGGGCCGGCAGGAGACTTCCAGAATTTCAAACAGAACCAGCAGTGCTGCGTGGTGATCCATCTGATGCGACTGAGCGGAAAAGTACTGCACTTTGGCATAGAGATCCTCCAGCCGCAGGAGAGTGCGAATCCGCTCGTTGAGAGGGTGGTCGTAGGTGATCACTGTCGGGTCTTGGGTCGGCAAAGTTCAATACTGCCGAATTATAAGCGATCTGACAAGAATTTGTATTAACATAATTACATGAAACTTTGAATTGTTTCGATTTTTAGTGAAGCAGCTTCAACCCTGCCGCTGCTGCAATGCCAGTGTCAAGTAATGCTGATGTAATTCCCAAGCGTGTTTTTCAAGATCTGCATGGTTGCCCAAGTTGGGCAGGATGTCATCAGCTTGTTTAATGCGCTCCGCGCGAGGAGTCTGGTGAGCCATGATGGACCGTACCTCTTCGGCGGAAAGTTTGCTACGGGACATGGTTCTGGATATTTGCTGGTTTTCATCGCAATCCACCACCAGTATCCTGTCAACCAGATCGCGGTATGCACCGGTCTCAAAAAATAGCGGGATCACCAGTACCAGATAGGGCCCCCTCGCTCCATCCATTTCCGCGATGACCTGTTGTTTGATCAGAGGGTGGAGTAGCGTTTCAAGTTTTTCCTTGGAGGCGCTATCGGAAAAAACCAGTTTGCGCAACTTGGCACGATCGAGATTTCCATCCGGTAATTGGTAGCTGGTGCCGAACGCCTCGATGATGGCGGTAAGGGTGGGAGTGCCTTTTGCCGTCAGGCGATGCGCAATCTCATCGGTGTCGATGACGGTGGCACCCAAGGCGGAAAAAATCCGGGCGGCGCTGCTTTTCCCGCTGCCGATGCCACCGGTGAGGCCGATCACCAGCATGCCTTAGAGTCCGAGATAAGCCTGGGTGATCTGCTTTCCCCACAGCAAGGCGATCAGACCGCCGCCCGCTAGGTAGGGTCCGAAGGGGATCGGAATCTGGCGCCCATGACCGGCAAACAGGATCAGTGAGATGCCGACCACAGCTCCGACTAGTGAAGAAAGCAGGATGACCAGCGGCAGCATCTGCCAGCCCAGCCATGCCCCGATCGCGGCAAGCAGCTTGAAATCACCATAGCCCATACCTTCCTTTTTTGTGGCTAGCTTGAACAGCCAGTAAACGCTCCAGAGCGAAAGATAGCCCGCCACAGCGCCGACCAGGGCTTCGTTGAGACTGGTGAAAAAGCCGTTGAGATTGAGTAGCAGTCCGAGCCAGATTAGGGGTTGGGTGATGCTGTCTGGTAGTAGTTGAGTGTCGAAGTCGATGAAGGTCAGTGCGATTAGTGCCCAGGTGAATATTAGGGCGGCCAGGGCAGTCGGGCCGAAGCCGAAATGCCAGGCGATGTAACCGCTGATAATGCCAGTAATGGCTTCGACGATGGGGTAACGTGGGCTGATCGGGGTCTTGCAGTATGAGCAACGGCCGCGCAAGATTAGCCAGGAAATTAGCGGAACGTTTTCCCATGCCGATATCCTGTGACTACAGGACGGGCAGGCAGAGCGCGGAATAACCAGGTTGTAGGGTGCGGCGGGCGGAGTTCCTTCTCCGTCAATAGTATTGCATTGCTCGCGCCACTCGCGCTCCATCATCCTGGGCAGACGATGGATGACGACATTCAAGAAACTGCCGACCATCAGGCCGAGTAGTGCAGCCACACTAACATACAGCGCCGGGGAGGATTGCAGGGGTTCGAAGCTCATTTGAGTCCTGAGTGCTGAGACCTAAGCGCTGAGCGCAGTCCACTCAGGACTCAGCACCCGGCACTCAGGACTGTTTTTAAATGACTTGGCCCATCTTGAAGATCGGCAGGTACATGGCGATAACCAGGCCACCAATAATCACGCCCAGAACCACCATGATGATCGGCTCCATCAGGCTGGAAAGCGCTTCCACGGCATCGTCCACTTCGGCCTCATAAAAATCGGCCACCTTGGAGAGCATAGAGTCCAAAGCGCCGGATTCCTCACCGATTGCGACCATTTGCAGCACCATGTTGGGAAACAGATTGGTGTTCTGCATCGCCACGGTCAGGCTGGTGCCGGTGCTGACTTCACTCTGGACTTTTTTCGTGGCGTCAAAATACAAGGCGTTGCCGGCAGCGCCGCCGACCGAGTCAAGCGCTTCAACCAGGGGGACGCCGGCGGCAAACATGGTGGAAAGGGTGCGGGTCCAGCGCGCAATAGTGGCTTTCTCGATTACCGCGCCAAATATAGGCAGTTGCAGAGACAGTCGGTCCATGAAGTACTGCATTTTCTTCGAGCGTCTCCAAGTGTAGAAAAAGAACTGAAGACTACCCCAGATTACACCGAAAATTGCCCACCAGTAGGCAACGAAAAAGTCGGATATGGCCATTACCACCAGGGTCGGAGTGGGCAGGTCGGCGCCAAAGCTGGTAAACAGTTCCTTGAACGCAGGCACAACGAAGATCATGATGATTGCAGTGATGACGAAAGCCACAACAAGGATGGATATCGGGTAGAACAGCGCGGATTTGATCTTGCCTTTGATGGCGAGGATCTTTTCCTTGTAGGTCGCGAGGCGGTCCAGCACCGTGTCGATAATGCCCGCTTGTTCGCCAGCGTTGACCAAATTGCAGTACAGCGCGTCGAAATACAATGGGTGTTTGCGGAATGCCTGGCTCATGCTGCTACCGGTTTCAATGTCAGCCTTGATATTGCCAAGCAGCTTCGATACGGCCGGATTGCTGTGTCCCTTGCCGACAATGTCGAAGGACTGGAGCAGCGGAACGCCGGCTTTCATCATGACGGCCAATTGCCGTGTGAACAGGGCGATGTCTTTTTCGGTAACTTTCTTGCCTTTTTTGAAACCGCCCAGCTTTTTTACCTTGAGAATGGTAATGCCTTGACGCCGCAGCATGGTACGCACTACTGCCGCACCCGGTGCGCTCATCTCGCCCTTTACAGCTTTACCTTTTTTATCCGTCCCCTCCCAAGCGTAGAGGAGATCTTTCACTGCTACCTTTTTTGCGACGGCCATGCGTATCCCTTTACTCGTTGGTGACGGCTTCGATTTCTTCCAGCGTTGTCAGACCGGCTTTCACCTTGATCAGTCCGGATTGACGTAGGTCGCGAATACCTTCGCGCTTTGCCTGGTCGGCGATGTCATGCGCGGTGCCATTTTTCATGATGATGCGGCTCATTTCGTCGCTGATCGGCATGACTTGGTAGATGCCGACTCGCCCCTTGTAGCCGGTACCCTTGCAGATTTCGCAACCGATATGGCCATAAGGCTGCCAACTGCCGTCGAGATCCTCTTCGGTATAACCGGCACGCAATAGTGCTTCCCTGGGAATTTCGATGGGCTGTTTGCACTTGCACAGGCGCCGTGCCAGACGCTGTGCGGTAATCAGGATGACTGCGGAGGCGATGTTGAAAGGGGCGACTCCCATGTTCATCAGACGGGTCAAGGTGCCTGGCGCATCGTTGGTGTGCAGGGTGGACAGAACCATGTGGCCGGTTTGCGCTGCCTTGATCGAGATGTCCGCTGTTTCCAGGTCGCGGATCTCACCCACCATAATGACATCCGGGTCTTGACGCAGAAAGGACTTGAGTGCTGCGGAGAAGGTCAGTCCAGCCTTGTCGTTGACGTTAACCTGGTTGACGCCGGGAAGGTTGATCTCGGCTGGGTCTTCCGCGGTGGAGATGTTAACGCCGGGTTCGTTCAGGATATTCAGGCAGGTATAAAGCGATACGGTTTTGCCACTGCCGGTTGGTCCGGTTACCAGCACCATGCCATAAGGGCGGCGGACGGCGTTGAGCAGAAACTCTTTTTGGTCTGGCTCGTATCCCAGTGCATCAACGCCCAGCGTGGCGCTGGACGGGTCGAGAATCCGCATCACGATTTTTTCGCCGTACAGAGTAGGCAGAGTGCTGACGCGGAAGTCGATGGCGCGGTTCTTGGACAGCACCAGCTTCATTCGACCGTCCTGAGGCACTCGTTTCTCGGAAATGTCGAGCTTGGAAATGACTTTGATGCGGGATGAGAGCTTTTCCTTGATTGCCAGGGGTGGTTGAGCTACTTCAGAAAGTATGCCGTCGAGGCGGTAGCGGATGCGGTAGTATTTTTCGTAGGGTTCAAAATGGATGTCTGAAACACCGGCATTGATCGCGTCCAGCAGGATTTTCTGGAGGAAACGGACGACAGGGGCATCGTCGATTTCCGCGCTGGCGCCCTCATCTTTTTGCGCCAGCGCTTCCTCGTCGGTGAATTCAAGGTTGATGTCGTCGCCAGCCAGATTCTGCAGGGTAGTGTCAGTAGCTTCGGCAATTTTTTCTATCAGCTTGCCGAGTTTGTCGTCTTCCACTACCACCGGCTCAACCGTGAGGCTGGTTTTGAATCGCACATCGTCCAGGGCGCGCAGGTTGGCTGGATCGGAGGTGGCGATAAACAGGCGATTGCCGCGCTTTTGCAGGGCCAGAACGCGCCGGCTTCTGATTAGTTTGGCATCGAGCACATCATTGGGTAGGTGATCCACATCGATGGCTGCCAAGTCCAGCAGGGGGAAACCGAATGTCCGCGCAGCAAATTCTGCAACTTCCAGGGAACTCATTTTTTTGCTTTGCACCAACTGGGCAACAAAGCCAGTTTCATCGGCGCCAGCCTGGGACTGAATGGCCTCGGCATCGGCCTCCAGCAGGCGCCCGCTTTGAACTAGTGCGTTGGCCAGTCCGCTAAGCTTGGTCGAAGTTGTTGCTGCTGCCATCTGGGATTGTCCGCCTAGGGATTAAAAACAGCCCAATAATGCACTTGGCAAGTTTTTTTGTAAAGACGGCGAAGTCTATTCCGAAGAGGATAAGAGTGGGAAAATGCGTACGACTTTGACGATGCGATCCTGTGTCTGGACAATTTCCAATGTATATCCATTAATTTTGAAGCTGGTGCCGGCTTCCGGGATATCCTCGAAATGTTCTAGAATCAGGCCGTTCAGGGTTTTAGGACCGTCCAGCGGTAAATTAAGTTTGAGTTTGCGGTTCAGGTCGCGCAGAGAGCAACCGCCATCGACCAGCCAGCTGCCGTCATCCTGCGGGTAGATGCCGCCGTGGGCGGTAGGGCGTGAGGCGAATTCGCCGACGATTTCTTCCAGAATGTCCTCCAGGCTCACCAACCCGAGCAATTCGCCATATTCGTCCACCACCAGGCCGATATGGTGGCGATTTTCCTGGAAGTGTTGCAGCTGGGAAAAAAGCGAGGTTCCGGCGGGGATAAAATAAGGTTCGCGAACAATTTCCTGCAGCACTTCGGTATTGATTTCGCTGCTGCGAACCTGGTGCAGGACATGGCGGATATGGATTACGCCAACGATATTGTCCAGTCTGCCCCGGTACACAGGTAGTCGCGTGTGGTGGCTGGTGGCGAGTTGTTCCCAGATCATTTCTTCGGGCGCATCAAGGTCAATCGCCTCGATCTGGTTACGCGGGATCATGATGTCGTCGACGCCGATGTTTTCCAGCTCGAAGAGATTGAGGAAAATGCTTTGGTGCTTGGGCGGAATGTAACGCCCCGCCTCCAGCACCAGGGTGTGTAGCTCTTCCATATTGAGATGGGCTGCGGCGGCGCTCGGCGGCTTCAGGCGCAACAACCAGAGCAGGGCCTGAACGAACAGATTGAGGAGCCAGATCACTGGATAGAAAAGCTTGAGCAAGGGAGCGAGAATGTAACTGGACGGGATCGCGATGCGTTCCGGATAGGCAGCCCCTATCACTTTCGGGGTGATTTCGCTGAACACGAGAAGAGCGGCAGTGACGGATAAAGTGCCGATAGCAAGCGCGAATTCGCTTTCGCCCATCAGTCGGACGGTGATTATGGTGACCAGGGTGGCCGCCGCAGCGTTAAGCAGATTGTTACAGAGCAGAATTACGCCGAGCAATTTGTCGGTCTTTTCGAGCAATAGAGAGGTAAGTTGAGCTCCGCGATGCCCGCGATTGGATAGATGCTTCAGTCGGTAGCGGTTAAGAGCCATCATGCTGGTTTCGGACATGGAAAAAAGTCCCGAAAAAACCAGAAGCAGCATCAGCACGATGAACAATGTGCTTG
The DNA here is from genome assembly GCA_018823025.1 of Gammaproteobacteria bacterium. Taxonomy (GTDB): domain Bacteria; phylum Pseudomonadota; class Gammaproteobacteria; order Burkholderiales; family Sulfuricellaceae; genus Sulfuricella. Next base: position 22,240 of record JAHJJI010000138.1, read on the forward strand.
TTGAGATGTCATCCAAGGAGAAATGCCTTCATGCTATAAAAAGCGTGATGTGCAATGGGTGAGTTGGCGGTGGTGCTGGCTTTGACTTTCCCCCTCCCCTATTGCTCATCACTGGTGAGTTAGCGTTGCAGGATTATTTCCAGCACGAATTTGCTCCCGAGATAGGCCAGCAGCAGCATCGCAAATCCAGCGAGCGTCCAGAGGATGGCGGTGCGACCACGCCAGCCATAAATTTGCCGTCCTCCAAGCAGGGCTGCGTAAATGCCCCAGGATAGTAGTGCAAATAGCGATTTGTGGCTGAACTGCAGGGGTTTGTGGAAGAGCTCCTCGGAGAACAGTACACCGCTCAGGATAGACAGGGTGAGCAGGATGAAGCCCGCCGCGATGATGCGAAACAGCAGCGCCTCCATCGCCAGCAAGGGGGGTAATTTCCCCTGGAGGCGTGACAGGGCGTGGCCGTGCAGGCGACGTTCAACTACGGCCATTAGCACCGCGTGCACTGCCGCGATAGTGAATAGGCTGTAGGCGAGTACCGAAATCAGCAGATGAACCTTGAAAAGCGGTAGTTCGGTATGGGCGATGGTATGTGCTTCCGGAAAAATCAGCGGCAGCAGTAGACAGATCGCAGCGCCGGGCAATACCAGGGTTTGCAAGCCTTCCATGTTGTAACGGAAGCTGGCGAGCCAGTAAACCAGCACGGTGAGCCAGGAGATTGCCGATATCGTATTGCCGATGCCGAGGTTCAGGCCCGCACCGGGAAGCAGGGAAGGTTGCAGCAGTGCGCCATGCAACGCGAGTGGCACCAGTATGGCGAGACGCCAGGCCACCGAGGTTTCGGCGGTGTGGTGTGCTATTTCCGGGCTGGCGGGGCGCCAGACCGAGCGCCAGAAAATCAGGCCGAGCGCACTGTAAAGCAGAAAGGCGAGGAAATGGAGTGAACCGCTCATTGTGTTGTAAACTTGTCGGCGTTATTGTTTCTCTAAACCCAAAGTCTACACTATCCGCATTCGGATTAACATTCAGCAGGATATTTTGCCGCCATGTTCGACAATCTCACTAATCGCCTTTCCGGTGTAATCAAAACCCTGCGCGGCCAGGCTCGCCTGACCGAAGTCAATATTCAGGATGCGCTGCGCGAGGTGCGCATGGCCTTGCTCGAGGCGGATGTCGCCTTGCCGGTGGTGAAGGATTTCATTGCCCACGTCAAGGAGCGTGCACAGGGCCAGGAGGTGCTGGCCAGTCTGACCCCAGGCCAGGTCGTGATCGGTATCGTCCATCAGGAAATGGCCCGACTGATGGGTGGCCAGAACGCCGCGCTCAATTTCACCACGCTGCCGCCCGCGGTAATATTGATGGCGGGCCTTCAGGGCGCAGGTAAAACCACCACCTCGGCCAAGCTGGCCAAATACCTGCGCGAGCAGATGAAGAAAAAAGTGCTGCTGGCAAGTTGCGACGTTTACCGCCCGGCGGCGATGGAGCAGTTGCGTGCCTTGGCGCAGCAGATCGAGACGGATTATTTTCCTGCCGAAGCAGGTCAGAGCCCGGAGCAGATCGCGCTGGCGGCACGGGATTACGCCGACAAGCATTTCCACGATGTGTTGATCATAGACACCGCAGGCCGCTTGGCGATAGACGAAGCCATGATGGCCGAAATCCAGCGCTTGCATGAAGTCCTCAAACCGATCGAGACCCTGTTTGTGGTCGACGCTATGCAGGGGCAGGACGCGGTTAATACCGCCAAGGCTTTCAGTGAGGCGTTACCGTTGACCGGCGTGGTGCTCACCAAGCTCGACGGCGATGCACGCGGTGGTGCGGCGCTGTCGGTGCGCCAGGTCACTGGCAAGCCGATCAAGTTCGCTGGCGTAGGTGAAAAAGTAGGTGGTCTCGAAGCCTTCCATCCGGAGCGGATGGCTTCTCGGATTCTCGGCATGGGCGACGTGTTGTCCCTGATTGAAGAAGCCCATCGCGGCGTCGACCAGGAAGAAGCGATCAAGCTGGCAAAGAAAATGAAGTCCGGCAAGAGCTTCGATCTCGAAGATTTCAAGGCGCAGCTGCAACAAATGAAAAAAATGGGCGGTGTCGCTGCCCTGATGGATAAACTGCCTGCACAGATGGGGCAGGCAGCGGCGGGCATGGCGGACGACAAGTCGATTAATCGTATCGAGGGTATTATCAACTCGATGACGCCGGGAGAGCGCCGCAATCCGGCGCTCCTCAAGGCTTCGCGCAAGCGCCGTATCGCCGCTGGTGCCGGGGTGCAGGTGCAGGAAGTGAATCGCTTGCTGAACCAGTTCGAGCAAACCCAGAAAATGATGAAGATGGTCGCCAAGGGCGGGATGGCGAAGATGATGAGGGGCATGAAGGGCATGTTACCCGGTATGTAAATAATCTTTCTTGCGTTTATTCCAAAACTTAGCGTAAAATGGCCGGCTTTTTAGACCGAATTTTTTAAGGGTGACATTTAATTATGGTTGTGATTCGACTTGCCCGTGGTGGTGCCAAGAAGCGCCCGTTTTTCAACGTAGTCGTGGCTGATTCCCGCAATCGCCGTGACGGCAGATTCATTGAGCGCGTGGGTTTCTACAACCCGGTTGCGCGTGAAGGTCAGGAAGCTGTGCGCCTCGACAGTGAGCGCATCAGCTACTGGCAGGGACACGGCGCGTTGCTGTCCGACGCTGTGGCCAAGCTCGTCAAGCGTGCCGCCGCCTAAGAATCTGGTAGTAATGGGGCGCATCGCCGCCCCGTTCGGTGTCCTCGGCTGGGTCAAGGTGCAGCCGTTTACCGAAAAAATCAATGGGCTGCTGGCTTTTCCCGTCTGGAGTCTTGGGCGGGGCGAGCAGTGGCGCGAGGTCAAGGTGCTGGACTCGGAAGCCCATCACAAGACTCTGGTTGCCAGGCTGGACGGGTGTAATGACCGCGATGCCGCAGCGGCGCTGAAGGGTCTTGAAGTTGCAGTGCCGCGCGAGGCGCTGCCGGAAGCGCCTGAAAATGAATATTACTGGTCCGATCTGATCGGTCTGGAAGTAGTGAATGTTCAGGGTGAAGTACTGGGCAAGGTGGCAGAGCTTCTGGAAACCGGAGCTAATGACGTGCTGGTGGTAGAGGGGGAGCGCGAAAGGTTGCTCCCGTTTATTGCTCAGGTCATCCTCAAAGTTGACTTGGCGGCGGGTCGGATCGACGTGGACTGGGACGCGGATTATTGAATTTCGACGTCATTACCTTGTTCCCGCCGATGTTCGACGCGCTGGCCAAACACGGCATCACCCGGCGCGCGCTGGAGCAGGAGCGTTTCCAGTTGCAGGTGTGGAATCCGCGCGATTTCACCGAGGACAACTATCGTACGGTAGATGATCGCCCCTACGGAGGCGGGCCAGGCATGGTGATGCTGGCCGAACCGCTGGAAAAGGCGATCCTGGCTGCAAAAGAGCGGCAGAAGCTGGCCGGTGTGGCAAGCCCGAGGGTGATACATCTTTCACCTCAAGGCAAGATGCTAACCCACCAGCGGGTGATGGAACTGACCCAGGAGCCAGGTTTGGTGCTGCTGGCGAGCCGTTACGAAGGTGTGGACGAGCGCTTGTTGCGCCATCAGGTGGATGAAGAAATCTCGATCGGCGACTACGTATTGTCCGGTGGGGAATTGGCGGCGATGGTGTTGATTGACGCCGTTGTAAGGCAGTTGCCCGGCGTACTTGGTGATGCCGAATCGGCAGTGCAGGATTCATTTGTGGATGGGCTGCTGGATTGCCCCCACTATACCCGTCCCGAGGTTTATCAGGGCGAGACGGTGCCGGAAGTTTTGATGTCCGGGCACCATGCGGAAATTCAACGCTGGCGGTTGAAGCAGGCGTTGGGCAGGACCTGGTTGAGGCGGCCGGATTTATTGGCTGCCCGTCAGTTGACAAAAGAGGAATCCGGGCTGCTGGCTGCATTTAAAGCAGAAAACCAGCAGGAACAGGAATCCAATAAATAACGAAGCAAGGAGTTTTAAATGGATATCATCAAGCAGCTGGAACAGGAAGAAATCGCCCGCCTGGGCAAAATCATCCCCGATTTCGCACCGGGCGACACGGTGATCGTCGGTGTCAACGTCGTGGAAGGTACCCGCAAGCGGGTGCAGGTTTTTGAAGGTGTGGTGATTGCCAAGCGCAACAGGGGACTCAACTCCGCCTTTATCGTCCGCAAAGTTTCCAATGGCGAAGGCGTGGAGCGTACTTTTCAGACCCACTCCCCGCTGATTGCTAGTATCGAAGTGAAGCGCCGCGGAGACGTGCGCCGCGCCAAGCTGTACTATCTGCGTGACCGCTCCGGTAAATCTGCGCGTATCAAGGAAAAGCTGGTCGCCCGCATCCAGACGGCGAAGCCGGCTCAGTAAGCCTGTACGCTGTAGTCCAAAGGCCACGAAGGCATTGCCTTCGTGGCCTTTGTTATTTTGATCGGCTAGAATGGTGATATGCACTATCTGGATCTGATACCCCTCTCCCACAAGGGGCTTCCCTCATCCCAACCTTCTCCCAGAGGGAGAAGGGGCGATGGCAAAGGGCGCTTGTTTTGAATTGCGCGGTTGCGAGGTAATGACTTACCAGGCGAGATTTCCTGCACCGTTTGCGGTGCTCGGCATCATGACCGATGGCACTGCGCTGGCCGCTCTTGATTTCCTGCCGCCTGGAACGCCGGTTCTGGAGCCGCTGGATGCCATTTCCAGGCAGGTTTGCTCGCAGTTGCAGGCATATCTTGCCGATCCTCTCTTTTGCTTTGACCTGCCCCTCGCATTACATGGCACCGTGTTTCAGTCCAGGGTGTGGCAGGTGTTGCGGCAGATTCCCAGCGGCTCGACACAAAGCTATGGCGAATTGGCCAATCGGCTTCACTCCGCGCCGCGCGCGGTGGGGCAAGCCTGCGGCGCCAATCCCATTCCCGTGATCATCCCCTGCCACCGCGTGCTGGCGCGAGACGGTCTGGGCGGGTTCATGAACAGTACCGGCGGCGATCCGCTGGCGATCAAACGTTGGTTGCTACAGCATGAGCGCAGACAGCCTGCTTGACGAATTCTGTGACGCGCTGTGGCTGGAGGAAGGCCTGGCGCGCAACACACTTGAAAGCTATCGGCGTGATTTGCGGCAGTTTTCCGTTTGGTTGCAGGGGACATGCAGCAAGAGCTTGCAGGAAGCGAGTCACGCCGAGTTGGAGGGGTTCTTGTCGCATCAGTACAACGTGGTGAAAACCCGTGCCAGTACGGCGAGTCGCGAGCTTTCCAGCTTCCGGCGGTTTTATCGCTACCTGTTGCGCCAAGGCCGGATAAGTGCCGATCCGACGCTCAATATCGCCTCGCCGAAACAGGTCAGGGCGCTGCCAAAAAGCCTGACCGAAGCGGATGTGGAAGCTTTGTTGGATGCGCCTGATATTGGCGACGCGCTGGGTCTGCGCGACAAGGCGATGCTGGAAACGCTTTATGCCACCGGCCTGCGGGTTTCCGAACTGGTGACATTGAAGGTAGCGGAAGCCAGCCTGGATATGGGCGTGGTGCGCGTGATGGGTAAAGGCGGCAAGGAAAGACTGGTCCCTCTGGGCGAAGAGGCTGTTGGCTGGCTAAAGCGCTATCTGACCGAAGCACGCCCGCATCTGCTCAATGGCAAAGCCAGTGACGCCCTGTTTGTCACTGCCCGGCGCGGGGCAATGACGCGTCAGGCCTTCTGGTATTTGATCAAGCGCCGCGCCATCCAGGGTGGGGTCGGGAAACCGTTATCACCACATACCCTGCGCCATGCCTTCGCTACCCATCTGCTTAATCATGGTGCTGATTTGCGCGTGGTGCAGATGCTGCTCGGGCACGCCGATATCTCTACCACTCAAATCTACACTCATGTGGCGCGGGAACGCCTGAAGCAATTGCATGCCAGCCATCACCCACGGGGGTGATGGGATGCTAGCAACCTGTCGGACTTAAAGGAAATCGGCTGCAAAATGAGCTGGTCGGTGCATATTTCCCCGCTTTCCTGCGCCAATATGAATAACTATTGGCTTGAAAATCTGCCCTCGACCAGCTCATTTTTCGCTTCGATTCTTTGAAGTCCGGCAGGCTGCTAGGCCAAGGCTTTCCAGATCAGTGAGGCGCTGCTGCCGATGAGCAGCACGCCGATGAGCTTGAGCATTTGCGGGCTGGAGATGCCGAGATGGGCACGGTGGCCGAGATACAGGCCGAGCGCCATGACCGGCAGGGCGGTGAGGATGGCGGTGAGCATTCCGTTCTGCAGCAGCAGGCCGGTAGCGAGGAAAGAAACGATGCGCAGTCCGCCCTCCAGGGTGAACAGTCCGGAGAAGGTGGCGCGCAGTTCGGCTTTGTCTTTCAGGCGGTGGGACAGGTAGATGATGTAGGGCGGACCTCCCGTGCCGAATAGTGCGCCAACGGTGCCGCCGGTGAGCCCGGTCGGTATGGCCCACCAGCGTGAGATGGTGGCTTCGCCGTGGATATTGAGCAGGTTGCGCACGCCGAAGATCAGCACAAAAATTCCCAGGCCGATCAGCAGCGGTTCGCGCGGCAAGTGGATGAGCAGCGTTACTCCCAGGATCACGCCGGCCGCGCCGAAGGGCAACAAAGGTTTTAGTTCGTTCCAGTTGATGTGCTTGCGGGTTTTGCCGCCGAGCGCAATGGAAGCCGAAAAATCCAGCACCAGCACCAACGGTACGACAAATTGTAGGGGCAGGAAGTGCGCCAGGAGGGGTACCGCAATCAGTCCGGAGCCGAAACCCGTGATGCCCCGGATGAAGTAGGCGAGAAGGAGGATTAGCAGGGCAGCCGCTAATGCTTCTAGGCTGATGGCCGTTCCCCGCGTTCAATCATGATGCCCAGTCGTTTGACGCCGCGCAGCATGCCCAATTTGGCGACAGAGACTTTTACCCAGGGTGCGCCGAACTCGGTGCGGATCAGGGTGGCAATATGCTCTGCCAGGGCTTCCACCAGGGAAAATTGCTGTTCGGCTGCGGTTTGGCGAATGCGTGCCATTACCGCGCCGTAGTCGATAGTGTCCTCGATGTTGTCGGTTTCTCCGCCACGGCTGTGCGGCAGGCCGATGTCGATGTCAATACGGATGGTCTGAGGGACTTTGCGCTCCCACTCATAGATGCCGATGACGATGTCGAGCTTGATTTCTTCCAGGAAAACGATATCCATCGGGTGTTCGGGCGGGCAAATTGCCGTAAAATCTAAAAGTGGCCATTTTAAGTGATTTGATATGAATACGGTAATTTTCATCCTCGCGGCTTACCTGATTGGCTCGGTCTCCTTTGCGGTACTCACCAGCAAGATGTTCGGCCTACCCGATCCGCGCACCTTCGGATCGAAAAATCCGGGCGCGACCAATGTCTTGCGCACCGGCAAAAAACTGGCCGCCGCGGTGACTTTGCTGGGCGATGGCGCCAAGGGGTGGCTGGCGGTTTTTCTGGCGTTGCGCCTGGCGCCCGTCTACGGCCTGGACGAGACTGTCGTCGCTGCCTCGGCAATAGGGGTGTTTCTCGGCCATGTCTACCCGATTTTTTTCGGCTTCCACGGCGGCAAGGGCGTGGCTACGGTGCTGGGCATCCTGCTTGCGCTTAATCCCTGGCTGGGTCTTGCTGCCTTGGCAACTTGGCTGCTGGCTACCTACATGTGGCGAATTTCATCGTTGTCCGCCTTGATTGCGGCGGTGTTCACGCCGCTTTACGCCTGGTTGTGGTTGAAATCCGGTGTGCTGGTTGCGGCGGTGGCGGCGGTGTCGCTGCTCCTGATCTGGCGGCACAAGAGTAATATTCAGAACCTGCTTTCCGGCAAGGAGCATGCGATTGGCAAGACTCAGCCCGGCGATGCACCACCGCAGTAGGCTCTATACTTAAGGCACGGGAGGTGTGGCTGTGGCCTGGTTCGAAAAGGAAATGGATTACGCACGGGAAAGCCTGGAACAGGTTTCCCTTACGGCTATCGAGCAGGCTGCGGAGAAGCTGAATGGTGTTGTCCAGGATGGGGTGAAGGAGGCCAGCGGCGAACTGCGTGAAGCGGTCTTGAGCGCGAGCCGGGAAGTCGATCACAAGCTGGACAAGATTTCCGCCGAATTGCACAGTCAGCGCCAGTTCACCAAAGACGACGTGATCGAACTGGTGGACTACGCAGCAGAGAAGCTCGGCGCCACTGTTGACGCCCGTGTGGGTGTGATGAAGGCGGAAATCACCGCCTTGGTGCAGGACCGGGTCGAATATCTGAAGCGCGAGGTGGACAGCTTTTTCATCCAGCGCCAGCAGGATCTGGCTCGCGAACGGAGGCGCCTGATCATCAATATTCTGATCGCGGTGGTTGCTTCTGTGGTCATGGGGGGGCTTTCGCTGATGTATCATCGCGCCCTGCTCGGCGGTATGGACATGTACAGTCTGTTTCGCGTGGTGTTCCTGTCGCTTAGCGGCGGCTACGCCGTCTATCTGCTGGTCAAACTGGTGCTGAAATACCGCAGCATGTCGGAGCACAAGAAGGATATGGTGTTCCTCGCCATGAAATACTGGGGGGTGTTGCGGCCTGAGAGCGTGTTCGGTCACGTGCTGTTGATCCTGATCCTGATCGCGTTCTATGCGCTGCTGTTTTTTCCGCTTGAGGTGACGCGGATGATCGGCAATGAATCCTTGATCCGCTGGGTGGGCGGATTGCGCGGAATCAAATAGTCGCCAGATCCCAGCGCGGACGCACGTTGAACTGCCAGCCCTTGGCGGGCATAAGCTTAATCCGCATCGCGCCGGCGAAGGCAATCATGGCGCCGTTGTCGGTGCAGAATTCGAGCTTCGGATAAAATACTTCAAAGCCACGGCGGGCGGAAAGCGCAGAGAGCTGTTCGCGCAACTGCCGGTTGGCTCCCACTCCGCCGGCTACCACCAACCGGTCCAGGCCGCTCTGGCTCAGTGCAGCCAGTGATTTGGCTGTGAGTACTTCAACGATGGCGTCCTGAAAGGCGCGGGTGATGTCATTCACGGTCTGGTCGTCCAGCGTCTGCTGCCTGGACAGGGTCAGCACTGCAGTCTTCAGGCCGCTGAAGCTGAAATTGAGGTCGCCGCTATTGATCATGGGTCGCGGCAGCTTGAAGCGTCCCGGCACGCCCTGCTCGGCCCGCATGGATAGCGCCGGCCCACCCGGATAGCCCAGTCCGAGCAATTTGGCGGTCTTGTCGAAGGCTTCGCCGGCGGCATCGTCCAGGGTTTCTCCCAGGGTTTCGTAGGCGCCGATGCCGGAAACTTTCATCAACTGGCTGTGGCCGCCGGAAACCAGCAGGGCGACGAATGGGAAGGCGGGCGGATTGGGTTCGAGCAATGGCGCGAGCAGGTGGCCTTCAAGATGGTGAATGCCGATGACAGGCACCTTGAGCGCGAATCCAAGCGCGGCGGCAATGCTGGCACCTACCAGCAGCGCACCGGCTAGCCCTGGCCCTTCGGTATAGGCGATGGCCCCGATGTCGTCCAGGGTGCAGCCGGCTTGCTGCAGGGTTTGCCGGGTCAGTGGCAGCACGCGCCGGATGTGATCACGCGAAGCGAGTTCCGGTACTACCCCGCCATATTCAGCGTGCATCGCCACCTGCGAGTGCAGTGCATGGGCGAGCAAGCCCCGCTCCGTATGGTACAGAGCAACGCCGGTTTCATCGCAGGAGGTTTCGATTCCGAGGACTAGCATAAGGCCGCCATCATAGCGGTTTTGCAGGGAACGGTAAATTTGGCTATGAAAAAGATTATTTAGCCGATATAATTATCGACTTGCTTCAAAACTCATTACTAAATTTAAGGTGATTTACTCATGCCGAGTGTACGTGTCAAGGAAAACGAGCCGTTCGATGTAGCTCTGCGCCGCTTCAAGCGCGCTGTGGAAAAAACCGGTCTGCTGACTGAACTTCGCGCTCGCGAATTTTACGAGAAGCCCACTGCTGAGCGCAAGCGCAAGATGGCTGCTGCCGTCAAGCGTCACTTCAAGCGCCTGCGCAGCCAGATGCTCCCCCCCAAGCTTTACTGAGCAATGAGTCTCAGGCTTCAAATCGCCGAGGATATGAAATCGGCGATGCGTGCCAAGGATGTGTCACGCCTTGCGGCGATCCGGCTGCTTATGGCCGCGATCAAGCAGCGCGAGGTGGACGAGCGCATCGAGCTCTCCGATGATCAGGTGATCGCGGCGATCGAGAAAATGCTCAAGCAGCGGCGCGACTCCATTTCCCAGTTCGAATCCGCTGGACGACAGGATCTGGCTGACATCGAGAAGTTCGAGGTGTCGGTGCTGCAGGGTTATATGCCGCTGCCCCTGACGGACTCCGAGGCCGAGGCGCTGGTTGTTGCCGCGATTGCTTCCTCCGGGGCGGCTGGCGTGAAGGACATGGGCAAGGTCATGGCGATCGTCAAGCCGCAAATGGCTGGACGTGCCGATATGGGCAAGGTGTCTGCCCTGATCAAAGCCAAACTGGGCGGCTAAGCGTTTCAACTCCACAGCTTCATCCGTCCGTCCGACCGCCGTTTCCGATTCCCGTATTCAGTAGTGGGCGGAGCTGTTTTGGTGTAATGCTTTAGCAGGGGGCTCATGATTCCGCAGTCCTTCGTCCAGGATCTTCTCAATCGCCTGGATATCGTTGACGTGGTGGACCGCTACGTCCCGCTCAAGAAGGCGGGCGCGAACTATGTCGCCTGCTGCCCGTTTCACAGCGAAAAATCCCCATCATTTTCGGTTAGTCCCACTAAGCAGTTTTACCATTGCTTCGGTTGCGGCGCGCACGGCAGCGCCATTGGGTTTGTCATGGAGCATCAGGGTCTGGGCTTCGTCGAGGCAGTAGAGGAATTGGCCAGAAGCGCTGGCCTGACGGTGCCGAAAGAAGAATCCGGGCATTATGAGCGCAAGACAGAGGGTGATTTTGAGGCCCTGACCGAGGCGATGCAGCATGCGACTCATTATTACCGCGATGAGCTAAAGCGCTCGGAAGGGGCGATCGCATACCTGAAAAAGCGCGGTCTTTCCGGCGAAATCGCGGCGCGCTTCGGTATCGGTTATGCGCCGGGAGGCTGGCAAAACCTCGCCACGGTTTTTTCCGACTACCAGGCGAAAGCTCTGGTGCAGGCGGGGTTGGTGATCGAGGGCGAAGGCAAACGCTACGACCGTTTTCGTGACCGGATCATGTTTCCCATCATCAACCAGAAGGGTACGGTGATCGGTTTCGGCGGGCGGGTGCTGGAAACGGGGGAGCCCAAGTACCTGAATTCTCCGGAAACTCCGCTGTTCGAGAAAGGTCGTGAGCTTTACGGCCTGTTCCAGGCACGCCAGGCGATTCGCGCCGCCGGCAAAGTGATCGTGGTGGAAGGTTACATGGATGTGGTGGCGCTGGCGCAGCACGGCGTCGAATATGCTGTAGCGACGCTGGGTACCGCGACTACGCCGGTGCATGGGCAAAAATTGTTGCGGCAAACCGATAACGTCGTGTTCTGTTTCGATGGCGACACGGCGGGGCGCAAGGCGGCATGGCGCGCACTGGAAAACAGCCTGGCGCTGGTGGGTGACGAAAAAAGCATCAGGTTCCTGTTTCTGCCCCAGGGCGAGGACCCCGACAGCTACATCCGCAAGGAGGGGAAGGCGGCATTCGAGGCGCAGTTAGAAAGCGCGATGCCGATGTCGGAGTTTCTCCTGCGTGAACTGGCCGCCGGGGTGGACATGCAAACCATGGAAGGGCGGGCACACTTTCTAAAGCTGGCGCAGCCTTTGGTGCAGCAGGTGGCTGCACCGGCGCTACGCATGATGCTGCAGCAGCGTCTATCGGAATTGGCAGGTGTTACACGGAATGAACTAGAAGTGCTGATTCCGGTCAAATCGACGGTAAAACCTGCTGCTACTCGTACACGACCCCGGCCATCCCGCAAGCCGCCCTCGCTGGCCAGAAAGTTGCTGCAACTGTTGCTTGTCCAGCCCGAGTTGGGTGTGGGTTTCGATATGAGCCTGTTGGGCGAGGGTTCGGAGGAGTTGAAGACTTTGTCAGCGCTGCTTGGTTTCGTCGCCGCTAGTCATTCTCAGCCAACGACGACGGTAGCTGTATTGGAGCGTTTTCGTGGCACGCTTCATGAAGTTTTGTTGAGCGAGGTGTCTGGCGAGATTCTGCAGTGGGACGAGGCATTTGAAGTGGCGGAGGAGTTCGCCGGCGCGCTGGAGCAGTTGCGCGAGGGTGGGCGCAAACGCAGGTTTGATGAACTGCTGGCGCTTTCCTGTACGCAGGGGCTTTCTGTGGATGAGAAGCGGGAGTTATTGAGCTTGCTGCCGGGAGGCTCGGCTTCGACAAATAGTGACCAATCCGCCCAAAAATAGTATATAATTTAGCACTTTTTTGCAACGAAATCCTTTGCTGGAACAGAATGTTATGGCGACAGAAAACGACAAATCCGAATTACGCATGAGCGACGTCGATGCGCGACGGATGCGCCTGAAGACCCTGATTGTGCTGGGTAAGGAGCGTGGCTACCTGACCTACGCCGAGATAAACGACCATCTGCCGGATGATATGCTCGATGCCGAGCAGATCGAGGGCATTATCAGCATGATCGGCGACATGGGAATTTCCGTGTGCGACGAGGCGCCGGATGCGGAAACCCTGCTCATGTCCGATGCTGCGCCGACAGTGACCGACGAAGATGTCGTGGAAGAGGCCGAGGCGGCGCTATCCACCGTAGATTCCGATTTCGGTCGTACCACCGATCCGGTGCGCATGTACATGCGCGAGATGGGTTCGGTAGAATTGCTGACCCGTGAGGGCGAGATTGAAATCGCCAAGCGTATCGAAGATGGCTTGAAGCACATGGTGCAGGCGATTTCCGCATGCCCGACCACGATCACCGAGATTCTTGCGCTGGTAGACAAGGTTGAGCGTGACGAAATGCGTGTGGACGAGCTGGTAGACGGCTTGATGAACGCGGATGGAGAGCTTGAAGAAGATATCGCGGATTCTGCCGTGGAAGCGGAGGAAGCGGGCGAAGCGGCCGAGGAGTTGACGGAAGAAGAGGAAGAAGAAGCCGGCGCGGCGGTGGCCGCAGCCAATCTGGCCCAGCTCAAAGCCGATGCGCTGGAGCGCTTTGCAGTGATCCGCAAGGCATTCGACAAGATGCAGCAGTCGCTGGCGAAGAAAGGCCCCAAGGCTAAAGGCTACAAGGAATGGCAGGAACAGGTCTCTGGCGAGCTCCTGTCCATTCGTTTTTCCGCCAAGCAGGTTGAATTTCTGTGTGAAAGCCTGCGCTCCCTGGTGGAAGAAGTGCGCAGCTACGAGCGCGAGATCATGGAATTGTGCGTGACCAAATCCGGCATGCCGCGGACGCATTTCATCAAAACTTTCCCTGGCAACGAAAACAACCTGGACTGGGTGTTGACGGAAATCGCCACCAAGAAGCCCTACTGCGAGAAGCTGACGCGTTTCCAGCATTCCATTGTCGACCAGCAGCAGCGCTTGCTGGATTTGCAGGAACGAGTGCGGATACCTATCAAGGACCTCAAGGAAATCAATCGCCAGATGTCCACCGGCGAAGCCAAGGCGCGTCGTGCCAAGCGCGAAATGATCGAGGCCAACCTGCGCCTGGTGATCTCCATTGCCAAAAAATACACCAATCGCGGCCTGCAGTTCCTCGATCTGATTCAGGAAGGCAATATCGGACTGATGAAGGCCGTGGACAAATTTGAATACCGCCGTGGCTACAAGTTTTCGACCTATGCCACCTGGTGGATTCGTCAGGCAATCACGCGTTCCATCGCCGATCAGGCGCGCACCATCCGTATTCCGGTGCACATGATCGAAACCATCAACAAGATGAACCGCATCTCGCGTCAGATCCTGCAAGAAACCGGACAGGAACCCGATCCTTCAGAGTTGGCGGAAAAGATGGAAATGCCCGAGGAGAAGATCCGCAAAATCCTCAAGATTTCCAAGGAGCCAATCTCCATGGAAACCCCGATCGGCGACGACGAGGATTCTCACCTGGGTGACTTCATCGAAGACTCGACAACGCTGGCTCCCGCCGATGCAGCGCTGTATGCCTCATTGCGCGAAGCCACCAAGGAAGTGCTGGAATCACTCACGCCGCGCGAAGCCAAAGTGCTGCGCATGCGCTTCGGCATCGAGATGAATACCGACCACACCCTGGAAGAAGTCGGCAAGCAGTTCGACGTCACTCGCGAGCGTATTCGCCAGATCGAAGCCAAGGCCCTGCGTAAGTTGCGTCATCCTTCCCGCTCCGAACGCCTGCGCAGTTTCCTGGATAACGAGGTCTGATCCAGGGCCAGCGCAGAATAGAGTTATTGGGCCTGTAGCTCAGTTGGTTAGAGCAGAGGACTCATAATCCTTTGGTCCACGGTTCAAGTCCGTGCGGGCCCACCAACAAAACAAGCACTTAGGCCACTCGAAAGAGTGGCCTTTTGCTTTTATGGGGGTTTTTGCCGCAATATTGCCGCAATAATTTTTCTGGTTCATAATATTCAGTATTCTCCTTTTCGGGATATGAGTATGCCAAAGCAAGAAAAATTACCACATAACATTCGACTTCGCGGTGACTTACAGTATGCCGTTGAGATTCGGCGACAAGGGTTCCATGTTCACGAAACATTCATAACCCTCAAGCAAGCCATCGACTTTCGCGACAAAACCCTTGCCGATATCGATGGTGGAGCTTTCCGCTCGACTGCACACCTTAAGAAGATTACCTTTGCTGTCCTAATCAAAAAATATATGGATATCCACATATTGGGTGACTCTGTGGGTGATGATGGTGAGCGTCGCCCGAAACCTTCTAAAAAGCAGGATTATCACCGTGCCAAAACCTGGCTTGGCCGTCCAATTGCCCATCGATTAGCCGCGCAACTCCGGCCTTCGGACTTCGTTAAAGTAAGAGATGACCGTCAGAAAATAGATAAGAAAGCTAACAACACTATTCGCTTAGAGTTGGCATTCGCGCAATCTGTTTTCAAGACAGCGATTTGTGAATGGGGAATGGATATGTTGGATAATCCACTCGAAAGCGTCAAAAAACCACGCGGAAACAGACGCACCAGACGTTTGTTGCCGCATGAAGAGCCTTATCTGATTGCTGCCTTAAAGTCTGGCAGAAACCCAATGATGCTCCCAATTGTACGGTTTGCTATTGAATCGGCCATGAGGAAGGGTGAGATAGTTGGGCTCACTTGGGACAGGGTTAACCTGGAAGATGAAACGATTTCATTGACAGAGAAGGATACAAAAACAGATACCGCGCGAACCATTGTCATGACAGAGGAGGCCAAGGCTATCTTGGAGGCACTGCCAAGAACGCTCACACAGGTGAGTGTATTCAATACGTCTGCGAACGCCATAACTCTAGCATGGCCACATGTGCTTCTTCGAGCGCGCAAACTTTATGAGGAAGATTGTGTGAAAGCGGGCCACGACCCTGACCCTCGGATATTTAATGATTTCAACTTTCACGACTTGCGGCATGAGGCCACATCACGGTTGGCGGCACGTTTGAAAAGCTTAAGTGTTGCCACCCTATACTGTCTATCGCTAGTAATATTGAACCAACCATAAGCACTCCAAGTGCCACATAAAATACCGTGCTTGCGTTTTTTATTGGCTTATCGAATGACGTTTTCATCTCATGATAAGCGCTCGCCAACCCAGCGCTTGTAGCACCTGGCAGAAGATTTTCAATTTGTTCATTTAAGGCTTTGTACTTAATTTTTTGTTTTTCTTCAAAGTCACTTAATACCTTTGTTCTCACATCCAATTCGCTGGCGAGGCCTGTCACTACGTTCCAGAAAATGGCGGGCTACGTGCAGACATCCTATGGAGCCGGCCTGAATGGCGTGCAGCAATGCCAGTTCAGTGCGTTTTTCCCGCCCATCTTCTAACTCCCCCTGGCTAGCGGCGGGGTTGGTAGTTTATTAACTTTTCTCGTCAGCAGGATGGTAGTTGCTAAAAGCGGCCTCGAAGAGCTGCCCTCGGGGCCTTCGCTGGCTGATACAAAACGCGCGCCACGCATGCGCGCGATGTCGTTCCTGACCTTATCACCTTCCTTGAGAAGAAAGGTGCTGAACTCGGCCTGCTGTCCGTAATCGTTGAACAGTTCAAGGAGTACTTCGACGAAAGTTGATTTGCCGTTAGCGCCATTACCATGGAGCAGGAAAAAGCATTGCTCGTCGGTTAGCCCTGTCAGACTGTAACCTACGACACGTTGCAGGAATAGGTCAAAGTCTTTGTCGCTGCTGGTGATTTCGTCGATGAATTGCTCCCAGCGGGGAGCAGGTTCGTTGAGGCCTTTGTATTGAACTGGGGCCATCTTGGTCATCCGGTCGTCGCGGTCAAAATTGCGCAGTTGCCCGGTTTTCAGGTCAATGGTGCCATCAAGGCAGTTCAGGAGCATATGCCCCTGGTCAAGTTCCTCATGGGAGATAGGGATGCCGGGTTCCGTTTCCGCTAGCTTGATACTGGCTTGGATGCGCTGGAGGCTTTCACTGCGGCGGGAGTGCTTGATGAGTTCTTCGGCCTCCGCCTTCAGTTCGCTGCTGACGGCTTTGTTCGTGGTGCTGGCAGCCTGTGTTAAAAGGTTAGCCGCTTCCTTCAGAATGTCGCGGCAATTCGCCTTGGCGAGACGCATGACATCGCCGGTCTCGTCCTCCGTCCAGCGCTTGTCGTTCCAGGACAGCCAGATGCCGAGCTTGCTTACCCAGTGCAAGTTTTTGCCATAGGACGCAACCAAACGTTGTGCGTTGCCATAGTCGGTGCATGGAATGGTCGCGGGTGGGGTAGTGGGAATGCTGCTCAATGCCGGGGAGGGAGATGGCGTTGCCGTTGCCGTAAGAGTTGGAGTGGTAGAGGCCATTAGCAAAACCCCCTCAAGGAAACTTCCTGCTGACGTTCTAATTGCTCCCGTTTCGTGGGACGCCCACGACGCTTTGCTGCGGGTTGGGAGAGTTTTACAACATTGGAAGGTTTTCCGGCTACAGAAGTAGGCGCCTGCTCATTCTTTGAGTTTGACCCATACACGATGGGCAGGCCGTTAATCCAGTTGTCCACGTCTCGCGACGAAAACAGGATGTTATTGATGCCGGGGATTTGTTTTCTTGGAGGGAGTTTCTTGGTTTTCTCCGAGTCGGAGAGCATGTTCCGGATGGTGCCAGGCGCAAGCCCGATAACATTGGAGAGTTGTTCTACATTGAGTAGGCGAATGCCTGAATATTGTGAATCCACGTGTAAATACCTCTAGGAGGCTCGTCGATATCAATAACATCGACGGGCAAGCTAGGTGGGATACGTGGAAAACAATGTTTTATATGTGTGGCGCCTTGTGACACGGGGGTGTGGTGCTTGCGGTAGCTCCCCCACCATGAACCTCGTTAAGGTTCCGGGTAGCCCCACACAGCAGTCTATCCCGTCGCGGTTGCGTTGCGCTTCCTTCTCACAATCAGCCTAAGCTGATGGGGGTCGCCTTGTCACAACGCACCGGTCTGAGCGCTCCTCTTGGACTACGAGGTCTTTCCAATGAGTGACGATGCTCTGCCACTCCGCTCATTCCAGCCCACAACTATTGCATCGAATGTTGAGCATGCTAGCACTGTGAAATGTGCTTGACAAGCCCCCACGATTTTTGATGGAAAAGATTATACCCAGTGATAAGAGGGAAGATGTTTGCCGCAATCTTGCCGCAATTCATTTCGTTATGATGTGATTTGTAATGATACTTAGTGAGAGCGATAACAATATAACATATTGTTTGTACATATATTTTATATGCAATGCCATATTTGACAGGGGAAAGAAATAAAACTCATAATCCTTTGGTCCTCGGTTCAAGTCCGAGCGGGCCCACCATAAAAATGCAATAGGTCACTCTTCGGGTGGCCTTTTTGCTTTTCTGGGGGGCTGTAGGCGCTGTGTAGGTTTTTTCAAACAGTGCAAGTTTAAGCCTGAACCTGAAGGCCTGTTCCATCTCTTGTGGGGAGTGATTGATTTGGGTTGGTATGATTCTGTAGCGACTACTGACTTAAAATAATAGCCAAGTAAATTAGTCTGGTATAAAATATGACTTACTTGGTTAAGTATTGTTGATTTTTTTAACCCAGAAAATGGATTGCATCCAGTGGAGAAATTGCTTGTTGGGGGCATAGTTAAATCAATCGCTCTACTCTTTGTCTTTGGCAATACTGTATTCAAACATTATCCTGAAAACGGAATCATTCTTTGAATTACTGTTAAAAACAGAAAGGAAAAATGCTATGGGTATGATGCAGGATTTTAAGGCGTTTGCAGTTAGAGGGAATGTCGTTGACATGGCCGTTGGTGTTATTGTTGGAGCGGCGTTTGGGAAAATTGTTTCATCCTTTGTTGCCGACGTAGTCATGCCACCAATAGGAGTTCTTTTAGGTGGGGTTAATTTTTCCGATCTTGCAGTCACCATAAAAGAAGCAGCGGATAAATCACCCGCGGTTATCATAGCCTATGGGAAATTCGCCCAGACGGTTATCGACTTTACCATTATTGCATTTGTGATTTTTATGGCTGTTCGGTTTATAACCTCACTTAAGAAAAAAGAAGAAGCCGCTCCTGCGGCCCCGGCGGCTCCGTCAGCAGAGGAGGTTCTGCTTACAGAAATCCGAGATTTACTTAAGAAATAATCGGTTACTAACGAACGAATCTAATAACAGTTCGTTCAATGGGCGGCGACTTGCCGTCACGAGCTTGATTGAAATGTTGGATATTCAGGCCAAAGGCTACCAAGGAGATAGACAATGTTGCTACATCACTTTGTTCGTAGAGTTATTGTTGCATTCGTTGCACTGGCTATTACCTCGGTCAACGCCTTTGATCTGGGAGACTTGGTCAACAAAGACACGCTAAATAAATTGGGCGACGCTATACCACAGAACGCTGCGCCCGCCACCCCTGCGGTACAGCAACCCACTCCCGTGTCATCGGCCGGCTTGGCTAGTTTTAGCAACAAAGACCAAGTGGGCAGCCTGAAGCAAGCGCTCACGCAAGGCGCGGAAACAGCTGTTGCCAGCCTCGCCAAAGAAAATGGCTTTCTGGGTAACGATAAAGTACGCATCCCGCTTCCTGAAAGCCTGCAAAAAGCGGATAGCCTGCTGCGAAAATTCGGCATGGGTAGCTACGCGGACGACCTGACTACATCGATGAATCGCGCCGCCGAGGCTGCTGTGCCGGAAGCAAAGATCCTGCTGACAGGCGCAGTGAAGAAAATGACGGTAGAAGATGCCAAGGGAATTTTGACTGGTGGCAACGACGCGGCCACCCAATATTTCCGCAAAAACACAGAAGCCGCGCTGGCTGAAAAATTCAAGCCCATCGTGAACAAGTCGATGAAGAAAGTGAAGTTGGCTGAGAAATATGACCAATTCGCTGGCAAAGGTGCAAAACTGGGTTTGGTAGACGAGCGTGACACCAAACTAGATGATTACATCACCCGAAAAGCCATGGATGGCCTGTTTCTGATGATGGCCGAACAAGAAAAAGCAATCCGCGAGAACCCCTTGCAAGCCACTGGTGCGCTGGCGCAGAAGGTTTTTTCTGCGATCAAGTTCTGAGGCGTCCGCGCCTTATCGTTGAAACAAGGGTTTCTATGTATTCCAATTTAAAATTAACAGAATTCCGAGATTAATACCGGTTTGCTCTGATCACTCCCATCATTCGGTAGGATGCGATTCTGCCGTCGATCCTAATGTCCCCATAGTGCCAAGAAAGTCGTTCACCAGCTAGATTGAATTTTGACATTCAAATGAAACCATGGAACGATGGTGGTTATTGTGTGGCTAATCAAAAGCATCCAACACAGATGATCAATGGGTTTCACTAGAAAGAGTGTGCGCATCATGCATAGAAATTCCACGCTACCCGTCTACAGGGTGGAGTTTATCCCCGCTGAACGTAGATTGATTGAAAGGTGTAGCGCGCTACAACGCCTCAAGGAACGCCTCCCATCCGGTGAGCGCAGGACATCGCCGGGACGCCGCGAGGACGATAGGAAAGCGTGCGCCTGATATTGCGCGGGGCTTTCCCCTGTAACTCAGTAGCAAACCGTAGCTCGAATTCCCCCTGTGCATAGCGCGTACAGTTTCTTTTTTTGATGCTGTAGGGAAACGTTCGAATTTCTCTCGCGGGGGCGATAGTGGCCTGTCGTATGTGGTCGAGACAGTGTAACTACTTCGTGAATTTGGTGCGTTGTAGCATGTTGATCCAATATCAATTTCGGAAATCGGATGGCCCTGTTGGCAATTGATAAAACCGATCCTGTATCCCCTCGCCTATCTCGCCCTTTAGAACTTCGGTCTCAATTTTCATTTTAATATTGAAACAATGCCTACGAATCACACACTCAAGGAACTTCAGATGCTCGACTCGCCGGGAACGGCGCGCCTCACGCCCGCCCTCGACCCCGATCTCGTCGAGGCGCTAAGGCTGCTGGACAAATCGGACTTTCTGCTGGCGGTGCACGATGCGAGCTTTCCAGGTGTGGAAGGTGAAGATGCCGGGAGAGGCAGTCCTTACGGCGCGGGCGGCCTGGCACTGGCCCGGTTCGCCCGTTCTTTGGGTTTTACCGGCCTGCAATTGGGTCCCCAGGGGCAGACCTCCCCGGTTAATCACTCTCCTTATGATGGCACCATATTCTCCCGTAACATCTTTTCCCTGGACCTGAAGGCCCTTGCCCGCGATTCCGAGTGGGGTGGCCTGCTGGGTGAGGATGCCTGGCTAGAGGCGGTGGCCGGCAACCCCCGCCCCGACGGGAACAGGGTGGCCAGCGCCTACACCTTCGACGCCTATGCAAAAGCGGTGGAGGATATCCATCAGCGCTTCGATGCGGCTCGGCAGCGGCGCGAACCCGCCGCCCTTCAGCTTGACACCGCGCTCGCTGCCTTCTGGCAGGAGAACCGTTGGCTGCGCGACGATGCGCTATACGAGGCCCTGAGCCTGGAGCACGGCCGGCTTCCGTGGCGGCAATGGCCGCAGGAAGGGGAGCGCGCCCAAGACCGCGTACTGCCCACTTCGACCACTGCGGACAGCGAGCAACGCAGGCAGATGCTGGAACAAAGACATGGTGGCCTGCTGGAGCGTTATGCACTGGTCCAGCTCATTCTGCTCGAACAGCACCGGACCTTCCGGAGCCAGATGCAGGCTTTGGGCCTCAAGATCTATGGTGACGTGCAGGTGGGATTGTCCCTGCGTGACGCCTGGAGCCAGCAAGCCTTGCTGCTTGGCGGCTATGTCATGGGCGCCCCACCCAGCCGCACCAATATCGATGGCCAGCCCTGGAACTATCCGGTGCTGGACCCGGCCCACTTTCTCAGCCCGGGAGGCGAGCCTGGCCCGGCGCTCATTTTCGTCGCCGAGCGCCTGGGAAAAATGCTGGCGGAGTTCGACGGGCTGCGTCTGGATCACCCTCACGGCCTGGTCTGCCCCTGGGTCTATCGGGCCGACGACCCCGATCCTTATCACGCGCTGCAGCGCGGGGCACGGCTGTTCTCCTCCCAGGACGACCATCCCGATCTCGCCCAGCATGCCATCGTGCAACCGGATCAGCTCAACCAAGAGCGGCCTGCTTATGCCGACGATTGGGTGCGAGAACTGACACCTGAGCATGAGAGACGCTACGCTGTGTTGATGGACACACTCATGGAGCAGGTGCACGTCCATGGCAGGCGCAAGGAGGATATCCTGTGCGAAGTGCTGTCCACCGAGACGCTGCCCCTCAGGCAGGTGCGCTTGCGGCATGGCTTGGGCCGCTTCCGTGTGACCCAGAAGGCCGATCTGGACGATCCCACAGATGTCTATCGCAGCGAGAACGCGCAGCCTCAGGATTGGGTCATGGTGGGCAACCACGACACGCCGTCCATCTGGCGCCTGACGAAGGACTGGCAGGGGAAGGAGGAGGGACTAAAACAAGCGGCTTATCTCGCCCGCCGCCTGCGCCCTGACGCCCCTGAACCACTGGCGTCTGCCTTGGCCGCTGACTACCGCAAACTGGCCCACGCCAAGGTGGCCGACCTCTTTCTGAGTCCCGCCCGCCACGTCATGTTGTTCTTCGCCGACCTGTTCGGGCTGGAGGAAACCTACAACGTGCCGGGCACGATGAATGAGGACAACTGGACCCTTCGGGTACCCCCGGACTTTGCCCGCCGCTATGAAGATGATCGGCGGCGAGGCGAGGCGCTCAACCTGCACGCGGTGCTGGCGCTGGCCCTGCGCGCGCGACCTGAGATCGCCCGCGCCAGGCCGGAACTCATTGCCCGACTGGAGGCGCGTGCGGGCTGGCGTATCGATTGATCAGGCGAGGCCTTTGGCCGTGTGCGTCAGTCGGACAGTCAATAACAGGACAGCGGGGACAGGACGATTGCATCCTTTTCCGCCACGATGCGCTCGTTCGTGCAGAGATCCTTCCTGCCATCCTGCAGGAAGAAACCGTGCAACCTTAAGGAAGCTCTGAACAAGTCCGTCACACCGGCGAAAGCCGGTGTCCAGCGCATTGAAAATACTGGATTCCGGCTTTCGCCGGAATGACAAATCGGGATTTTTTCAGCGGTTCCTTGACGCGTCGACCGGAATCGTCAGCGGTTACATCTGGAATGCGATGTGGTTCAGTTTTGCCAGGCAGTTAAGGTTTCCCTTGTCCGGTTTAATGGTCATTTTCAGGTCTGTAATTTGAGGAAGATCCAGTTTCAGTTCCTCTCTTTGAAATGTGCTTCCGTTCGGACTGAAATTGTATTCGTGCCGAAGGATTTCCCGGAAGTGGGCGCCGGAATCGGTGGATACCTCAAAACAGACTTCCTGCGTGCGGGCTATTTCCTGTTCCTCGATTTCATAAATGATGCCGGTAATGTTCTGGGGCGCATCAAATTTAAAAATCAGACTCTGCGGTCCCGTGGATCCCGCCACCCATTGCGAGCTACCCGGCCCCGTGCTGCCGTCAACGACATTGTCCAGAGGGGAGTTTTCGGATTCAGAGGTGGCGATAACCTCCGCGTGCTGGATGATGTCGATGGTGTTCGCAGAAGCATGCATGGCTGTCCCTGTTGCGGACGGCATGATTTTTTTCCTTAATTTTTCGTGCATTTTCTTCTCCTTGTAGAGGAACGGAAAGGCCGTTTAAATTCTCAAACCAAGTATAGCCCTGACAAAAGAATGAGTTATTGTTTTCTCCTCATTCTGCCGTTAGTTGTTGGCGCGTGGAGAGTTTTGACCAAGTTTGAGCGACATTAAGAGACCAACTGGCCCCCACCTTTTCTTGCTACCATGTAATCTTGATCAATATCTCTCGACCCTCGCGATCGGTGCCAAGGCGGGCAGGTCTGAAGAGACAATCGATGCGGCGCACGTATCGCGTGCGACTGCAGTGTGTTTGACGTTGCAGTGACTGACCGATTACCTATGTCCTCGCCCACATTTGTCGCCTGCCTGGAATGCGACCTGCTGCACCGCCAGACGCAATTGCCGTCCGGCGGCGAGGCACGCTGCACACGTTGCGGCGCGCTTCTCTACCGGCACGCGCCGCCGGATGCAAACGAGCGGGCGCTAGCGCTGGCGCTTACGGCGTGCATCCTCTTCGTTGTTGCCAATGTCTATCCGATTGTCGGGCTGGAAGTGCAGGGCACGCACACCAGCTCGACGCTCTTCGGTGCGGTGGAGTCTTTGTGGGATGACGAGGCACGGACGGTGGCGGTGCTGGTGTTTTTTACCACGATATTCGTGCCGGCAGCAGAGCTCATCGGACTGACCTGGGTGCTGGTGACGCTGCGACAGGGCGCGCGCGGCCGTGGGGCTGTGCCGATTCTTCACTTTATTGAAAGCGTGAAACCGTGGGGCATGGTGGAAGTGTTCTTGCTTGGCGTGCTGGTGTCGCTGGTAAAGCTCGCGCATATCGCGACAATCGAGCCTGGTGTGGCCCTGTTTTCCTTCGGCGCATTGATGGCGTTTATCGCGGCTGCCGCAGCCGCATTCGACCCAGATGCCGCCTGGAAGCAACTGGAGACAATCCGGTGAGCATGGCGCCGACCGCAGCCCGGAGCGGTCTGCTTGCGTGCGAGGTGTGCCGGCTGGTGAGTCACGCGCCGCCGCCGGGCAGCGATGCATACTGCCCGCGCTGCGGCGCGATGCTGCATACGCGCAAGCCCGCGAGTCTGGCGCGCACCTGGGCTTTCCTTATCGCGGCTATCATCCTTTATGTGCCGGCCAATACGCTGCCTATCATGGACACCAGTTCGCTCTTCGGTACGCAGAGCGATACCATCCTCTCCGGCGTCGCATTCCTGTGGACGTCGGGATCTTTTGTCCTGGCGTCGCTCGTGTTTTTTGCCAGCGTGATGGTACCCTTGGCGAAGATGATCGCGCTGGCGGTCCTTGCTGGCTCGGTGCAAATGCGTTCTGTCAGGCACCAGCGCACGCGCACGCGGCTTTACCGAATTATTGAATTCGCAGGCCGCTGGTCGATGCTCGATATTTACGTCGTTACGATACTGGTGGCGCTGGTTCAGGTGAGCACGTTCGCCTCGATTCACGCCGGGCCTGGCGCGGCTGCGTTCGGCGCGGTGGTGGTGCTGACCATGTTCGCCGCCGCAAGCTTCGACCCACGCTTGATCTGGGACATACAGGAGAAAGAATCATAGAGCAGCCCCCGAACCCGCAGGATCCCGTGATCATCCCGGAAGCCCGCGTGAAACCGCACCGTCGCTGGTCGCTGCAGCTGGTGTGGCTGATTCCGATCATCGCGGCGCTGATTGGCGGCTGGCTCGCTGTCAAGGCAGTGCTCGATCGCGGTCCGACGGTCACCATCAGTTTCAGCACCGCTGAAGGGCTGGAACCGGAGAAGACGCGCGTCAAGTACCACAACGTGGACATCGGTCGTGTTATTGCTATCGCGTTCTCGGAAGACGGCAAGGGGGTCGTCGCCACAGTGGCCCTTAGCAAGCAGGCCAAGCCCTTCCTCGTCGAAGATACCCGTTTCTGGGTGGTGCGCCCGCGCATTTCGGGGACACAGATATCCGGCCTGGGTACGCTGCTCTCGGGCGCCTATATCGGCATGGACGTGGGTTCCTCGAGTGATTCGAGGCGCAAGTTCGTCGGGCTCGATGTGCCACCGATCGTCACCGTCGACCTGCCTGGGCGTCATTTCCAGTTGCGTGCTGATGATCTAGGCTCGCTGGATATCGGCTCGCCGGTTTACTTCCGTCGCGTCCAGGTCGGCTCGGTCGTCGCCTATGAACTCGACAAAGACGGCGTGGGCGTGCAACTGCGCGTGTTCGTCAACGCGCCCTACGACCGCCACGTCAAGTCAGACACGCGCTTCTGGCAGGCGAGCGGCTTCGATGTGGCGCTCGATGCAAGCGGAATCCGGCTGAATACCGAGTCGGTCGCGGCTATGTTGCTTGGAGGTGTCGCCTTTCAGACCCCGGCCGAATCTGCGCAGGCGCCGCCAGCGCAAGGGAACGCAAGCTTCACGCTCTATCCAGACCAGGGCAAGGCGCTGCGTCTGCCCGATACCGCCGAAGAGACCTACCATCTGGTGTTCGATGAATCGGTGCGCGGGCTCTCCGTCGGTGCACCCGTGGATTTCCGTGGCGTGGTGGTGGGCGAAGTCGCTGCCATCGACGTCGACTTCGACGCAAAGAACATGGCTGTGCGCATTCCCGTCAAAGTGAGACTCTACCCGGACCGGCTACGCGGCAAGGCAAAGCAGGGCACGGCGATGCCCGGTGCGCTTATCGACAGGCTCGTTGCGCGCGGCCTGCGCGCGCAACTGCGCAGCGGCAGCTTGCTCACCGGTCAGCTCTTCGTCGCGCTCGATTTCTTTCCCGACGAACCGAAGGCGGCGGTGCTGAAGCGCGCCGGAAGTGCCGAGATTCCAACCGCAGCCAGCAGTCTTCAGGAACTGCAGGCAACGTTGCTGCGGCTTGCACGCAAGCTGGACAAGCTGCCGCTGGAAGCGACAGTCGCCGATGCGCGCAAGTCGCTGAAGGCACTTGAAAGCATGCTTGCTGCAACCGAGGGCGCCGTGAAACGGGTCGACAGCGACCTCACACCGCAGGCGGGGCGAACGCTGGCCGATCTGAGCCGCACGCTGTCGAGCGCGGAGAAGACGCTCGCCGGCATCGACGGTTTGCTTGCCGAAGATGCGCCCATGCAGCACGACGTGCGCGAGTCATTACGTGAAATCTCGCGAGCGGCGGAGGCGATGCGCAGTCTGGCAGATTACCTTGAGCGCAACCCCGGCGCGATCCTGCGCGGCCGTGTCGAGGAGTCAGCACAGTGAAGCTTGGAGCTGTGCTGGCCGTATCGCTGCTGCTGACGCTCGCCGCCTGTGCAACGCCGGCGAAGACACGCTACTACACGCTTTCTGGCGAATCGCCGCTGTCAGCGACAGAAGTAACCGGAGTTCCTGACTATCGGGTCGCAATCGGCCCGGTTACCGTGCCAGACGCGCTGGACCGGCAACAAATCGTGCTCCGTGTCGCGCCGAACCGCAATGCGATTCTGGACGACGAGCGTTGGTCTGAGCCCTTGAAACGCGAGATTCCGCGCGTCCTCGCAGAGGAGGTCGGGCAACGCTTGCCCGCGGCGCGCGTCGCAGTGCATTTGCAGTACGGCGGGCAGGGCGCGGATTACCGGGTGTTGATCGACGTGCTGAGTTTCGAGTCGGTGCCAGGCGAATCGATCACGCTAGAAGTGGCGTGGAGTGTGCGGGACCGCGCCGGCGAACGACTGCGCGAAGCGCATTCCGTTTTCGTCGAACGGGTAAATGCTCCGGGGGTTGCCCCGCTAGTCAGCGCACATGCAAAAGCGCTTGACGTGCTCGGACGCGAGATCGCCGAGGCGCTGGATTTGCTCACGCGGGCAAAACGATGAGGCTCACCTTAGTCGTTCAAGCTTGATTTTACAGATTGCCCAATTCAGTCGGATTGTAAGGGTCTGTGAAGTGCCACTTTCGGACGGTCAACGTTTAAAACCGAAAGTCCGGAAGTGCTGATAAAGCAGACTGCAATTTTTTCCCCTGTCGTAAAATCTGGCACATAAACGGGGCCACCTGCCATCAAATTGGAAATAATCCATTGCATTCCTCACCTGAACTAAAGAAGGCGTAAATATTTTTGTCGAAAACTTTTACATTCTTACATGTAAAGCATCGCTGATTATTCCATAAGCGACTGATTGCTAACAAACTGCGTTGTTATAGCGCGATTCTTGCTTTATCCCAGAAGGCTGAGATTTCATTATAAAAATGCACGCTCAAGCTTAACCCCGCCATCCTCACACCGCACAACCAAGAAAATTTAGTACTGGGGCATTATAGAGAATAGGGGGAGAGAAAAGAGAATGCGGAGCGTTGGCTAAGCGTAACGCGAAATTGGCTGACAGCTAGTCAGTCGAATTATAAGAACGAATGCAAACGAGGGGGTATGGAAAATGCGGTACAGTTTAGAAAACATTCATTTCGCGGTTTTATCGTTGTGTCTTGTGATATTTCCTATCTCAGTCCACGCTGGCGTTATATATCAAATCACGGACTTGGGAACGTTTGGTGGGAGTGAAAGCTACGCTAAAGGAATGAATGACGCCGGACAGGTTGTGGGATATTCCTACCTCACTGACAATCGAACCGTAAGGGCATTCCAATGGAGTAATGGGATGTTGGTACAAAGCATTCCATTCACCCCAAGCATTGCGACGGCAATTAACAACTCTGGTCAAGTAGTTGGGAACGCATATACTGCTTCGGGCAGAAATGCCGCGATCATCAACGGCACTGAGATTGCATACAGCAGTAAGGCCTTGGCTATAAGCAACAACGGCGTTGCCGTGGGAAGCTATGATCCGGGTGGTGCTGCAACCCATGCTGCGTTGTGGCGTGTTAGCAACCTGAACCCATTCAACACCGCACCCCTCGACCTTGGATCGCTTCAACAAAACAGTTTGCAGTACACAAGCCAGGCAACAGGTGTGAACGACAATGGGGTTGTAGTCGGGTGGTCTGAAATTTTGGCTAGCGCTTATCAGGTCACGACTCATGCCGTTGTTTGGGAAAATGGACAGATAAGAGATTTGGGTGTCCTAGCTAACCCTTCTTGGGGCGTCGGATTTTCCAAAGCCATGGCGATCAACGATCACGGTCAAATAGTGGGTGTTTCAACGGCTCCAGGGAATATCAACGCAGCAATGCTTTGGCAAAACGGGCAGGTACTCGATTTAGGCAATTTGAGTGGAGCTGATTGGACTCAGGCGAATGACATCAATAACCTTGGACAGGTGGTAGGCATTTCTGGCAATAGTGCCTTTCTGTGGAGCGGGGGAGTAATGCTAAACCTTAACGATTTGGTTCCCAATTTGGAAGGCTGGACACTTACCGAAGCGGTAGGCATAAATGATGGCGGACAAATTATTGTAAACGGCATAGACCAGATTGGTTCGATGAGGCACGCATTTCTATTGAACCCAGTCACCGTTCCAGAACCGGGAACACTTGCGCTAGTCATGCTCGGCATAGCGACGTACTTTGGTAGGCAAAGAACGAACCAGAAGTGATTTGAAGGTGGGTTACAGGTTCCTTAGCCATCCTTGCTAGCCCAATCCCACTTAGAACAAGTACTCAGCACGGGACCAGTGCAACATATTTCTACCGTCCTACAAAGAACATCCAGCCAGCCGGGCGCCTTGATCGTTGAACGTCAACTCGTTGCTCCAGAGCCGACATTAGCTACAAGTTTTCCAATTACCGCTTTGGGTCGCGAGTAGCCTACTGACTCTCCGGCACGACCCGATCTTGCCTTGCACATTCCGTCCCCTGCGCTGCCAATTCGCGAAGTGTCATTTCGCCGACCGAAGATTCGACTGCTTGCTGAACCCGACCGAGCAGATCGTCGACAGGCTGCGGTGCAGGCAGTCCATCGGGCGACAAGAAGCGTTCCTCGCCGGCGGCGCGCACGGTCTCAATCACCTGTGTCACCGATATCAGAGAGGGGTCGCGCGCCGGCATGTAGACAGGAGGATCGTCACTGCTCTGCATGATGAGCTTGCGACTTTCCAGCGCATCGAGTATCACCTCCAGAGCGTGCATCGGCACGCCGAGCAGGCGTGTAAATTCCAGCAGCGATGGCATGCGCTCGCCGGCAAGAAATCGGCCTGCAACCAGGCTCATTACCGACAACCCAACCCGCTCGCGCATCCGGTTGCTCAGTCGCGGTTCGCCACCACCGGCGTACAGGTATTCGGGGTGCTGGACGTAGAACGCGACGCTCGCGCCGAACAACAAGATCAGCCAGTTCAGGTACAGCCAGATCATGAACAGGATCAGAATCGCCAAGCCCGAGTAAATTGCCGCGTACTGGTTCGATGACACCACGAAGGTAGCGAATGCCCATCCTGCGGTTTGCCAGGCGATCCCGCCGGCTATGCCGCCGAGTAGCGCGGGGACGAATCGGACGCGCGTGTTCGGAATGAAGATATAGACGAAGGTGAAGGCCGCGATCACCAGCAGGTACGGGATAAGCCGACTGACCGCCTGTATGGTCTGGCCCAGTACATCGATCGCTAGCAGTTCGCGAACCACCTCCACATTCATCACGGTAGCGGTGATTCCCAGTGCCGAAAACACCAAAATCGGACCGACCATGAGCACGCTGATATAGCGGCTGAACCTCTCTCCCAAGGGTCTGGGGCGCGGAATGTGCCAGATGTGGTTCAGCGACTCCTCGATTTTCTGCATCAGCGAGATCGAGGTGTACACGAGGAGTGCCAACCCGACTGCGCCTAGCACGCCAACATTCATTTTCTCGATGAACTGTACGATATTGTGCGCGATTTCCTCGCCCTTCTCACCGAGCGGCGCGAGAAAGTTCAGCAGCATAGGCAGGATCTGGTTGTAGACGCCGAATGCCTTCAGCACCGAGAAGCTCAGCGCGAGCAGTGGCACGATGGAAAGCAGCGTTGTGTACACGAGTCCCATCGCACGAAGAGTGAGCTGACCGCGCGCGAGGTCATGCGACAGAACCAGCACCGTGCGTACGACCCTCAATGCGCGCGGCTTCAAAGGCGACTCCTGGACGCCCCATACGACTTTGTCGATACGCTTCAGGAAATCCGACATATCAGATTGTGGCGCGTCCGCACGAGTTTGCGCAGCCATGCTTCCATTGTCGGCCAATCATGCGACCTCCTCGGAAGCCAGTAAAACCACCGGAAAGCAGGCCAGCAACTGACCAAGTGCAAGGTGGCTGGCTGCTGCATGGCGTTCGCCGGTGAGGACGTTGCGCCATTCCAGGCTGGCTAACTCGCCGGGCAGTTCCAGCATCGTGTCGCCCCAGATTTCGGTTCCCAAAGGCAGAGCGATGCGGTCGCCCAGCAGGCGGGCCGGCAGACGCGGCACCAGGACAATCAGGGATTGATTTTCGTGGCGCCGGGCAAAGGCGCAGGCATGGATGGCGAGTTTGCCGCGCACCATCAGGGGCAGGTAGCCGCCATCGCGAAACACCTCTGGCCAGCGCGCGCGCAGGGTCAGGCTCTGCCACAGGGTATACAGCTTGATGCGGCCGTCTCCCATGTTCGCCAGCAGTGGCTGCAGGCGCTCTGGCCACTGTTCCGGCGGCGCGTCTGTCAGTGCCCGCGTTTCCGCGAGCAGTTCGCGACGCTGCGCGAAGTCCACCGGCCGACGGTTATCCGGGTCGACCAGATTGAACTGCCACAACTCGCAACCCTGGTAGATGTCGGGCACACCCGGTGAGGCGATCTTGATTAGCGTCTGGGAAAGTGCGTTGATCAGGCCATGGTGGGAGATGGTCTGCACCATAGTCACGAAGTCGGCCAGAAACAGGTTTTTCTCGCCTGGCGCCAGCAGAGCCTGGACAAAGCCACTCACCGCGCCCTCGTAGTCGGCATTGACCTTGACCCAGCTGCTGTGTTCCTTGGCCTCGCGCAGCGCCTTGATCATGTAGGCGTCGATGCGCGCCCGGTATTCGGCCAGCCCCGCATCGTCGGGCGGGGTCAGCGGCCAAGTGCCGATCAGGGTCTGGTAGAGCAGATACTCGTCGTTGCGCGATGGCGCCTCGATGCCGTCAATCAGGCGCTTGCGGCCACGGTTGAGGCGGCTCCAGCGCTTGAGTATCAGCTTCCACGCCGCCGGTATCTCGGAGAGTACGTTGAGACGGGCGCGCACGTCCTCGGAGCGCTTGCTGTCGTGGGTGGAGGTGGCCAGCATGTTGTGCGGCCAGCGGATGGCGCGGGTACGTGTTGCGGAGTGAAAGGCCGCCACTGAAATGCCGAAGCGACGTGGCTCGCCGCCAACGTCGTTGAGCGATGTCAGGCGGTGGTAGCGGTAAAAGGCCGTGTCCTCGACGCCCTTGGCCATGACTGGAGAAGAGACCTGCTGGAACTTCATGGCGAAAGCCTGCAAGGGCTCGCGGAACGAGGCGCTGCGGCCGCAGCCGATATCGGTGGTCAGCACGCTTTCGAGAAAATCGTAGATGCCGGTGTCGGCATCCGGGCTGCGCTTCTTGGCCACTGCCACCGCCCAGGCAATGTGGCGGCGGTCGTCGGCGGACAGTTCGCCGTGGGCGACGTAGCTGCGATAGATCGGGAAACAGGCCACCACTTCTACCAGCGCCTCGCGTAGCCCGTTGAGGGTGAAGTCGAAGGTGTCCCGACTGGCGGCGGCAATGCGTGCCAGGCGGTTGGCGAGGGCGTTGAACTCGCTCGACAGGGCGGTGCGCATGATCAGCTTCTTGGCGTCGTAGGCCAGCTCTTCGAAGTCGCTGGTTATGCCGCTGAAGTCGCGGTAGATACGCGTCATGCGCCGTTCGGCGGAACTGTCGACGAACAGATTGTTGACCAGGTTGGCGAAGCGGTAGCCGGTTGCACCGTGGATCGGCCAGTCGTCCGGCAGGCGCTCGTGATCGGCGAGGATCTTCTCGATCACCAGGTACAGCGGCAGCGGCTCACCCGCCGCAAGGGGCTTGCCACCGACGACCTGCTGCAGGTGACGGAAGTACTCGCCCGGATCGTAAAGCCCATCGGGATGGTCGATGCGCAGCCCCTCGACTTTGCCCTGGGCGACGAGATCGAGAATGAAACGGTGAGTGGCGTCGAATACCGCCGGGTCTTCCATGCGTAGCGCGGCGAGGTCGTTGATGTCGAAGAAACGCCGGTAGTTGATCTCGTCGGAAGCGACACGCCAGTAGGCAGGGCGGTATCCCTGGACCAGGATCAGCTCGTGCAACAGGTCGAAGCTGGCAGGCTGGCTGGGGTTGCCATTGAATTCCGCGAGATTGTCGGCGATGTGATGAGCGATATCGGCACAAGCTTCGCTCAACGCGGCGAGGTGACGCTTGTGCACTTCCTTGTCGCGCTGGCGCTCGGCCATGCGTGCCGGGTCCGTGTCAGTGCGCCCCGGCAGGTGGCCAAAGGCGGTGAGCAGGGCTTCCAGCTCGCCGTAGCGCTCGTGGTTTTCCCCGATGGCGGTCTCCAGGCGCTCACGGCGATGGCCGATGATGCTTGGATAGCTCGCCGGGTCCACCGGCAGACGGTGCTGGTAGTAGAAAACACTGAATTCGCCGCGCACTGCATCGAAGTCCAGGCGCAGTTCGCCGCGGTTGAGCACGGCGCCGTAGTGGTCGCCCAGCAAGGGCAGCAGCACTTTGCCCTTGAGGTCCGGATTGAGCGGATCCCAGTCGATGTCGAAGAATGCGCCCCAGGCCGAAGCCGGGCCGTTCTCCAGTACGTCCAGCCACCAGGCGTTATCTGAGCCCATGACGCCCATATGATTCGGCACCACGTCAACGATCTGGCCCAGCCCTTTCTCCTTGAACGCGGCAACAAAATCCTCATATTCCTGCGGCGTGCCGATTTCCGGATTGAGGGCGGCGTGGTCAACGATGTCGTAGCCATGCCCGCTACCCGGTCTCGCCCTCAGATAGGGCGAGGCGTAGCAATGGCTTACTCCCAGTTCGGCGAGATAAGGCGCCAGGGCAGTCGCCTGCGCGAAGGTGAACTCGCGGTTGAACTGCAGCCGGTAAGTGGCGCGCGGTATCACCGCCACGCGGGTTGGCGTCGGTGCTTCATCACGAGGCACTACCGCGCTGCCCCGCTCCTTGATCAGAACCTCGCCGATGGCGGCGAAGCGGCTGTCGTCCCGCCAGTCCTCCAGATCCAGGGGCAGGCGCCGCCGCCAGTTAGGATGCTGCTCATCGCGGCTCCCTGGCAAGTTGGTCTGCTCGATAATGCCAAGGATATCCTCGGGCTGCACCACCAGTATCTGTGCCTGCGTCTTCGCCAGGTAAGCATGGATGGCGACCATCAAGGCCGGCGTCATCTCGGGAACAGTATTCGGATGGATGCTCGCACCCGATGGCAGTAGTCCCTCGCGCTCCAGCGCCACCAGGAAGCGTGCTCGATCCTGGGCGCGTTCCACCACCAGTTTGTTGCGTTGTTCGTCCGAGGGGAAGAGATGCAGGGCGCTACGGGTGTCGAGGTCGCTGCCTTTCCAGAAACCGCTAAGCGTCGGCAGATCGTGGGTGCTCACCGACACCAGGGCCTGACGCATGTACTCGGCTGGCGGCTTGAATCCGCCGTCTTCTGTCCTCTCGAACAGGAATGGCCGGTAGGACAGCACGCCGATCGTGGCGAGATGGGGTCGGAAGCCATCGGGAACGGTGCCCAGGTCCTCGCCAACTACCATGCAGCGATTACGCTGACTTTCCAGCGCGATGATGCCGAGCAGATCATCCAGCGGATAGGCAACATAGGCACCCTGTGTCGGCGACATGCCGACGGGTACCCAGAACAGGCGTATGAATTGCATGACGTGGTCGATGCGCAGCGCGCCGCAGTGGCGCATGTTGGCGCGCAGCACATCGATAAACGGCGCGTAGGCCGCCTCCCGCAGGCGATGAGGCACGAGGGGCGGCAACCCCCAGTCCTGGCCAGCAAGATTGAAGTCGTCGGGCGGTGCGCCGACATAGGCGCCGATCGCGTAAGCATCCTGCCAGGCCCAGACTTCCGATCCGCCCGGATTTACCCCCACTGCCAGATCCTGATAGAGACCCACGCCCAAGCCGCGGCGACTCGATTGCCGGCCCACGGCAGCGAGTTGCTCGTCGGCGAGCCACTGCAGCCAGACAAAAAACTCGACGGCATCGGCATGTTCGGTCGCGAATGCTGTCACTGCCGGCGCTTGCGGATGGCGGTATTCCTCGGGCCATGCCGGCCAGCCCCAGACAGCGGGATTCTCGCGCCGAAAGTGCTCCTGCAAGGCTTCGAAGCGCGCGTGGAATTCCAGCTCTTCGCCCATTTTTTCTCGAAACAGACGGAAAGTGCGTGCCCGGTCACTGTCGTTGGCGAGGTGCTGGTCGAGGAAGTAGCGGTAGACTATGGCGAGTACCTCGCGCTTGGCCGCCGCCACCTCCTCATAAGCGACCTGCTCGCTGGCGCGCAGCCGCCTCAATCGGCCCTGAAAGAGATCGGAGGCGACGAGGTTGCGCGCTGCATCGCACTCGGTGAATTCCGGAACCGCCTCCACGTCTATGTAGAGGACGTTGACGAAACAGCGACTGGACGGGCTGTAAGGGCTGATTCGCTCAGGGGCATCCGGGAACATGGCGTGCAGGGGGTTGACCCCGATTACGCCGCCCCCTGCTTCTGCCGACAGATCGACCAGGGCGCGCAGGTCGCTAAAATCTCCGATTCCCCAGTTGCGCCGCGAGCGCAGGCCATAGAGTTGTACCGTCGGGCCCCAGACGCGACCTTCTCCATGTATGGCTTCAGGCTGGTAACAGCTCGAAGGCGTGACGATGAGCGTCATCGCTGCTTGATCTTGTACTTCGCGTCCCGGTTGTTCGACTTCGAGACGGTAGTAGCCAGGCGTTACCAGCTGCGGCAGGCTCAGTTCGCCGCGCAGGAAATTTGTGCTGCCCAGGCGTTGCTCACCCAGTCGAGGCAATTCGGCTGGCAGAAACTCGCCTGTCGTCTGCACGCCGTCCTCCGTTGTAAGTATCCAGCGATGCGGGCGGCTCGCCCTGGTCGCAGACAGGGAGAGCGGCACCGCCGGTGCCGAGCCGGCCTGCAACACCATGACCGGAGGCAGAGGCCGGCGCCATTCCTGTTCTTCCATGTTCTTCAGCAGGACCGCAGGGTCCGCCTCGGCAGGGAAGTGCATGGCGGCCAGCAGGGCGTGGAGCGTCTGCTCCGAGGTCGCATGGCGCGTGCCCCAGATGTCGTCGTACTCGGCGGCGATCCCGCAGTGCGCGGCGAGTTGCATCAGCGCATCCGGGGTGTTTGAGGTGGAACGTGTCATGAATGGTCTCCAGATTGCAGATGCCAGGCCACCGACCAGGGTGGTAGTTGCCCAGCTTTGATCATGGTGTCGTCGAGGTTGGTTGTGGCGAAGATCAAGGAGCCGGTGGCGGGTGCCGCCTCGACTACGTCTTCGCCAAAATTGGCATCCAGCATCAGCAGGCTGCCATCACCGAGACGCCAGCGCAGGTTAAGCGCGCGCGCCGACAACAGCGTTGTTTTCGGATCACCGTTGCCCATGCCGGCCAGACGCGGAGCTATCCACTGCCGACGTAGCGAGAGCAAATCCCGGTGGAGTTCGAACACGGCGTGGTGAGGCGCGCGATCGATGGCGCTCCAGTCGAGCACGCAGGCGCTGAAGGTGGTCTCGGCATTCGGATCGGGAATGCGCTCGCGCGCGGCAGGATCGGAAAAACGGGCGAAGCGCGAGAATTCTCGCCGCCGTCCTTCGGTCACGGCGCGGGCCAGTTCGGGGCCGAAATCGCAAAAGAACAGGAAGGGCTGGGCGGTGGCAAATTCCTCGCCCATGAACAGCAGCGGCGGTTGCGGCGCGAGCAGCAACACGGCCGTGACGGCTTCCATTACCACAGGGGAAGCGAGGTGGCTCAGGCGTTCGCCAAAGGCGCGGTTACCGATCTGGTCGTGGTTCTGAAGAAAATTGATGAAAGCAGCGGGCGGCAGGTGGCCACTCGGTTCGCCGCGCAATTTGCCGTGCGCGAAGGCCGAAGCTTCGCCCTGATAAGCGAAACCCTCGGTGAGGCAGCGGCCCAGTAGCTGTGCCGGTTCGGCAGCATAGTCAGCATAGTAGCCATCGCTTTCACCCGTGGCGAGCACATGAAATACATGGTGGATGTCGTCGTTCCACTGGGCCGTGGCATGGCGTAATACACCGGCGTCCTCGCGGTCCAGGTAGCGAGCCTGGTTGTGCTCGTTTTCCAGCACCATGTGGACGTGGCGCCCGCCCCCTCGGACTGACCTGAAGGCTTCGGCGAGTTCCTCGATGATGTCCGGTGAACTGTCGTCGCAGATAGCGTGAATGGCATCCAGACGCAGACCGTCGAGATGGAATTCCTCCAGCCAGTAAAGGACGTTGTGGACGAAGAAGTCGCGCACCGCACGATTATTTTCTCCGTCAAAGTTGATCGCCGCGCCCCATGGCGTTTTATGGTGCGGATTAAAGAAGTCCGGGGCGTAGGCGTGCAGATAGTTACCCTCGGGGCCGAAGTGGTTGTAGACCACATCCAGCAGCACCATCAGCCCGCGTTCGTGAGCTGCGTCGACCAGACGCTTGAAGTCTTCCGGTCGGCCATAGGCAGCATCGGGGGCGAAGGGCAATACGCCATCGTAGCCCCAGTTGCGCTGGCCGGGAAAATCGGACACCGGCATGATCTCCAGCGCGGTCACGCCCAGATCGGCAAGATAGTCGAGTCGTTCGATGACGCCGTCGAAGCTGCCTGCCGGCGTAAAGCTGCCGACGTGCAGCTCGTAGATCACCGCCTCTTCCCAAGGCCGGCCGCGCCAGTCGCTGTCAGACCATTCAAAAGCGGCTGTGTCGATGACCTCCGAGGGGCCATGAATGTCCTCAGGGTTGTAGCGCGAGGCCGGATCGGGCACCAGCAATCCGTCAGGTAGCCTGAAACTGTAACGGCTGCCGGCATGCGCCGTGGGCACCGTCAGTTCGAACCATCCTGAGTCCGCGGCCGTCATGGGCAGTTCCTGCATCTCGTCGAGCCGCAGCACGACGGCCGCGACGCCGGGCGCCCAGAGGCGAAATCGCACGCCGCCGGCGTCAAGAAGATGGGCGCCGAAAGGCATGCTGTGATGGCGCTTCATGATGAACTCCGCTGGATCAAGAGGGCGAGCGAGCGGCCTGCGAGGGGATAAGTGTCTCCATCCTGGAATTGGCCGTCAAGTTCCAGGCCGCCGGCGAGGTGAGTGTCGAGGACGCTCTGCCATACGCCGCCTTCGCATAGTACGGGCAGGATGAAGGGTATGGTTTCGTGGTGGCTGTTGAAAAGCAGCAGGAAATTCTTGTCGCGTATAAGTTGACCGCGTTGGTCCTGCTCCTGCATGCTTTCGCCGCCCAGAAAGACGCCGAGACAGCGCGCGAAATCGTGAGCCCACTCTTCGTCGTTCATCTCGCTGCCGTCGGGCTTGAACCAGTGAATGTCCTTGGTGCCAGAGCCGTGGATGGCGCGGCCCTGGAAGAAGTTGCGACGGTGGAATACCGGGTGTTCCCGGCGCAGAGCGATGACGCGTTGCACGAAGGCGAGGAATTCCCGGTCGTCCGCGGAAAGATTCCAGTTCACCCAGCTGATCTCGTTGTCCTGGCAGTAGGCGTTGTTGCTGCCTTGCTGGGTGCGGCCCATCTCGTCACCAG
This sequence comes from Gammaproteobacteria bacterium, assembly GCA_018823025.1. Classification (GTDB taxonomy): domain Bacteria; phylum Pseudomonadota; class Gammaproteobacteria; order Burkholderiales; family Sulfuricellaceae; genus Sulfuricella. The sequence goes on from JAHJJI010000138.1 coordinate 59,932, forward strand.
CCACCAGCATCGGCACGCCCTGGGAGAAGAACAGCGTCGCCAGCAGGTTGCGCTTTTGTTGCGCGCGCAGGGCGTTGATGTCGGCATCCTCGGTCGGCCCTTCGGCGCCGCAGTTCCATGAATTGTTGTTGTCGGTACCGTCGCGGTTGTCCTCACCGTTGGCCTCGTTGTGCTTGTCGTTGTAGCTCACCACGTCGTGCAGGGTGAAGCCGTCGTGGGCGTTGATGAAGTTCACACTGGCGTAGGGCTTGCGGCCGCTGTGATCATAGAAATCGCTGGAGCCGGTGAGACGTTGCGCGAAATCGCCGATCAGGCCGCCATCGCCCTTCCAGTAGGAGCGCATGTTGTCACGGTAGCGGTCGTTCCACTCGCCCCAACCCGCCGGAAAGTTGCCCACCTGGTAGCCACCCTCGCCCAGATCCCAGGGTTCGGCGATGAGCTTGACCTGTGACAGCACCGGGTCCTGGAGCAGGATATCGAAGAAGGCGCCGAGGCGATTGACTTCGTGCAGTTCGCGCGCCAGGGCCGAGGCCAGATCGAAGCGGAAGCCGTCGACATGCATCTCCAGCACCCAGTAGCGCAGCGAGTCCATGATCAGCTGAAGTGCGCGCGGCTGCTGCAGGTTGAGGGTGTTGCCGCAGCCCGTGTAATCCATGCAGTAGCGCGGATTGTCGCCGACCAGTCGGTAGTAGTAAGCGTTGTCGACACCCCTGAAGGAGAGCGTCGGTCCGAGGTGGTTGCCCTCGGCGGTGTGATTGTAGACCACGTCGAGGATGACCTCGATACCGTTCGAGTGCAAGGTCTTGACCATGGTCTTGAACTCGCTCACCACGCCGCTGGAGCTGTATCGGTGATCGGGGGCAAAGAAACCGATGGTGTTGTAGCCCCAGTGGTTGGAAAGGCCCCGCTCGAGAAGATGACGGTCGTCGAGAAAGGCGTGCACCGGCATCAGCTCCACCGAGGTGATGCCCAGGCGCTTGAGATGGTTGATGACCGGCGCCGTCGCCAGGCCGGCATAGGTGCCGCGCAGGGGCGGCGGAATGTCGGGGTGGTTCTTGGTTAAGCCGCGCACGTGTAGTTCGTACACCACCATGTCGGACCAGGGGATGTTCGGGGATTTGTCCTCGCCCCAGGTGAAGGCCGGATCGATGACGCGGCACTTGGGCATGTCGGCGGCGTTGTCGCGGCGGTCGAAGGACAGGTCTTCGCGACGGTGCCCGATCTTGTAGCCGAAGTGGGCATCGCTCCATTTGATCTGGCCGACGATGTCCTTGGCGTAGGGCTCGATCAGCAGTTTGTTGGGGTTGAAGCGGTGACCGTTCTCCGGGTCGTAGGGGCCGTGAATGCGGTAGCCGTAAAGCATGCCGGGGCGTGCCTCCGGCAGGTAGCAATGCCAGATCAGGTCGGTCCGCTCGCGCAGTTCGATACGCTGAATTTCGCGCCGTCCGGTGGGGTTGAACAAACACAGTTCGACGCGTGTCGCGTTCTCGGAAAAGATGGCGAAGTTGACACCCTCACCATCCCAGTTGGCACCGCGCGGAAAGGGGGTGCCGGGCCAGACGGCGCTGATGGGTAGAGTCATAACAGATATCCTAGATTTGGTAACGGGTTACGTCTGGTATGTCCAGACCCTTGGGTACCACCACCACGCCACCCTCGCTGACGGTATAGCGGGCGCGGTCCGCCGCCGCATCGAAACCGATCCGGCTGTTCGGTGCGATGTCGTTGTAGCGGTCGACGATGACGCGCTTGAGGCGCGAGCCGCGGCGGATGATACTGTAGTCCATGATCACGCAGTCCTCGATCTCGACATCCTCTTCCACAATCACCTCGCGACGCAGGACGGAGTTGTGGATGCGCGCACCCTTAACCATGGAGCCGGCGCCGATGGCGCTGTTAATGATCTCACCCGAGACGATGCGGGGTGCCGGCCCCTGGTAATTGCTGGAATTGATGAACCATTGCGGGTTGAAGAGATCGAATCGCGGCTGCTCGCCCAGCACGTCCTGGTGTGCGGCATAAAAGGCATCGATGGTGCCGACATCGCGCCAGTAGGGCTGCTCCTCGTAGCTGGCGGTGCCGGGGATGCGATTGTCGGCGAAGTTGTAGGCAAACACCCGGTGGCTGTGGATCAGGCGCGGCAGAATATTGCCGCCAAAATCGTGCTCGTTTTTTTCCTTTGCTTCGTACAAAGCTTTCAGCAGGACATCGGTGTTGAACAGGTAATTGCCCATGGAGCCGTAGGCGCGGCTTGGATCAGAGGGGATGGGCGGTGGATTTTTCGGCTTTTCCAGAAACCCCTTGATCTGGCCCTGTGCGTCGGCGTCGATGATGCCGAAGGCCGACGCTTCAGCCAGCGGCACTGGCAGCGCCGCTACCGACACATGGGCCGATTTCTGTTGGTGGAAGTCGATCATCTGCCGCACGTCCATGCGATAGATGTGATCGGCGCCGAACACTGCGACCATGTCGGGCGCATGGTGCTTGATCAGATTGATGTTTTGAAACACGGCGTCGGACGTGCCCTGGAACCATTCCTGTCCCTCGCGCATCTGTGGCGGCACGATGGTGATGAACTGTCCGGGGCAGGAGTTGGCATATCCCCAGGCCTTGTTTACGTGCTCGATCAGCGACTGTGACTTGTACTGAACCAGCAGGTAGACGCCGCGTATATTTGAATTCATCATGTTGCTGAGGACGAAATCGGCGATGCGGTAGCGGCTGCCGAAGGGCACCGCCGGCTTGGATCGTTCCGCCGTGAGGGGATGGAGTCTGGAACCCTGGCCTCCGGCCAGAACCATGGCGAGCACTTTCATGATATTTCTCCTTCTTTGTGGACTAGTGTTCTAAGCAGGCTGAAAAGCGGGATGGGCAGCCAGTCGGGCCGGTTGTCCATTTCGTAACGCAACTCGTAGAGGGCCTTTTCGATGACGAAAAACTCGATCAGCCGCTCCGCCGCGCCGGGGGCTGCCGGCCAGGACGGGCAGCCCTGAATGACATCGCGGTAGCCTTTGAGGAAGGCCTCGCTCGCCTCTTTCTCCCAGGCTTGCACCAGAGGGCCGAGACGGTGCCGGTCGGCGGGGCGCTCAGTGGTGGCGCGATTGGTCGCCATCGCCGAGACGTAGCTGAAGGAGCGCAGCATGCCGGCGACGTCGCGCAGCGGCGAATGCTTCTGGCGCCGCTCATCCAGAGTCCGGGCCGGTTCTCCCTCGAAGTCGGTAATGATGAAATCGTTTTCCACCAGCAGTACCTGTCCGAGGTGATAGTCTCCATGGTAGCGCATCTTGGCGGCGGAAATGCCTGCCAGGGCCTGCGGGGAAATGCGGTCGAGCAGCACGAGCCGTAGCGACAGCAGGCGGTCGCAGGCCGAGTGCAATTCGCCCGACAGACTGTCGCGGCGATTCTCCAGTCTGTCGAATGTGGCGACAGCTTCTGCGTGTGCCTGGTTCGACCAGGCGGCGAGATCCTTCGGCGTGATCGGTTCGGGTTCGAAGGCGGGGTCGCCGGTGGAACGGCAGAAAGCCCGGTGCAGTTCGGCGGTACGGCGGCCGAGCACGTCCATCAGGGCGAGGCAGAAGCCGTGGGGACTCTCTGTGGATTCGGCCGAATGGGGTGCTGGCTCGGCCAACTGCTTGTCCAGAAAGCGTTCCAGGTAATCCACCGCGAAGTTCCAGCCCGTGCCCTGGTTCTCAACATAGGCCTGGAGCAGCGCCAGCGTCATCGTCTGGCCGTCGGCACGGCGGAATTCCACCGCACCGCCAACGGGCACGATGTGCGGGAAGGGCGATTTCTCGGTAAGGAAACGACCGACTTCCACCTCCGGGTTGGTGCCGAGTTGCAGGCGACGGTAACCCTTGAGGAAGAGCTTGTTGCCGAAATAGACCGCCGTGTTGCTCTGTTCCAGCGCCGGCTGGCGCACTGGCGCCTCGATCCCGTCAGCCAGTTCGCCAAACGCGCTGCCGGCGCGAAATTCAACTTGTCCCTTGCCTAGCGGTAGATCGATGTTTTGACCTATGCCTTTAACCAGTTCGCGGCAGAACCGGTCGTCGCCGAAGGCGCTGTAGAGCACGCCGATGTGTTCCTTTTGCCGCACCTTTGCCAGCGTCCATGGTGCCAGCGCCTGGAGCTTTTCTTCGCCAGCCTCTTCCTCCCAGCAGATGGCCAGGGGCAGGAAATAGAGCTGGGGTGGCAGGCCGGCGCAATGCACCTCGATGATGGTGAGCAGCCAGCTGCCCTGAGCGGTGTTCCACTCACCCTGCTCCAGGATCTCGATACGGTCGATGCGGTGGCCCTTGGCGGCGAACCAGCGTTTGTTGGCGATGTAGGGTCCCAGTACCTTGTGCTGAAGCTGATCCTGGGTGGCGGCCGCGATGGCGCCACGAACGGTGCTGGCCTGGCTTTTCGAGAAAGTGAGCCAGCCCTCGGTGAGCACCAGCACCGGCAACTCGGGCCGTGCCAGGCGCTCCTCGTGCCAGTAGGGGACCTCGGCGTCGGTAGCGAGGCGGAATCCGTAGGTGCCGTAACCCTTGAGAGTCAGCAGATAGGGCAGGTCGCCGATGGGCGGAAAGGCGGTGCGCCCGAGCAATTCCACCGGCACCCGGCATTTGAAGGCGGAGAGATCCAGTTCCACTGGCTGGGCGGTGCGCGAGAGATTCACCACGCACAGCAGGGTCTCGTTCTCCCACTCGCGCACATAGGCGAGGATCTTGCGGTTACCGGGTTCCAGGAAAGTGATACTGCCGCGGCCAAAGGCCTTAAAGTTTTTGCGCACGGCGATGAGTCGCTTGATCCAGTGCAGCAGCGAGGAAGGATTACGCGCCTGGGCTTCGACGTTGATGGCCTCGTAACCGTAGATCGGGTCCATGTTGGGCGGCAGGTAGAGCCGCTGGGGATCGGCTTTGGAAAAGCCGGCGTTGCGGTCCGGGCTCCACTGCATGGGCGTGCGCACGCCGTTGCGGTCACCCAGATAGATGTTGTCGCCCATGCCGATCTCGTCGCCGTAGTAAAGGATGGGCGAGCCAGGCAGGGTCATGAGGAGAAAGTTCACCAGTTCGATCTTGTCGGTGTTGTTTTCCATCAGCGGCGCCAGGCGGCGGCGAATGCCGACGTTGACGCGCATGCGCGGGTCAGCGGCGTACATCTGGTACATGTAGTCGCGCTCACGCTGGGTGACCATCTCCAGGGTCAGCTCATCGTGGTTGCGCAGGAAGATGGCCCACTGGCAGTTGGCGGGGATTGCAGGCGTCTGATGCATGATCTCGACAACGGGATGGCGGTCTTCCTGGGCCACGGCCATGAAAATGCGCGGCATGACCGGGAAATTGTAGGTCATGTGGCATTCGTCGCCGTTGCCGAAGTACTCGCGCACGTCCTCGGGCCACTGGTTGGCCTCGGCCAGCAGCATGCGGTTCTGGTAGTGGGCGTCGATGACTGCGCGCATCTGCTTGATAACGGCGTGGGTCTCTGACAGGTTCTCGTTGTTGGTGCCCTCGCGCACGCACAGGTAGGGAATGGCGTCCAGGCGCAGGCCGTCGACGCCAAGGTCGAGCCAGAAGCGCATGATGCGGATCACTGCCTTCACCACCTCCGGGTTATTGTGGTTCAGATCGGGCTGGTGCGAGAAGAAGCGATGCCAGTAGTAGGCGCCGGCCACTTCGTCCCAGGCCCAGTTGGATTTTTCCGAGTCGGTGAAGATGATGCGCGTCTCGGGAAACTTCTTGTCGGTGTCCGACCAGACGTAGAAATCGCGTTTCTTTGACCCGGCTGGCGCGCGGCGCGCGGCCTGGAACCAGGGATGCTGGTCGGAGGTATGATTGATGACCAGCTCGGTGATGATTTTCAGGCCGCGCCGGTGAGCTTCGCGGATAAAGTTGCGAACGTCGGCGCGGGTGCCGTAGTCTGGATGGACGTTGCGATAGTCGGAAATATCGTAGCCGTCGTCCTTGAATGGCGAAGGATAGAACGGCAGCAGCCATAAGGTGTTGACGCCGAGATCCTGGAGGTAGTCGAGTTTTTCGGTCAACCCCTGGAAATCGCCGATGCCGTCGCCGTCGCTGTCGAAAAACGCCTTGACGTGCAGTTCGTAAACGATGGCGTCCTTGTACCAGAGGGGATCGTTTTCCCACTCTGGATCGTTCGCGGAAATGGCAGCGTGATGATTATTGTTGGTCTTGTTCATCGTGCTCTCTGTTTAAAGAAATCTCCCTCAGCGTTACGATGCTTGGACTCAGGGGGTGCGGTCGGAGCGGTCACGCGGGAACCAGCGCTCAAGGAGCGCTGCTGCATAATCGCGGCCGCCCAGGCCGAATGCCAGCGCACCAGCGAACACAAAGCCAGCCAGGATGATCAGGAAAGTTTGCTGGATCAGGCCGCCGCTGATTTCCACATTATCCATCGCCAGCAACAAGACAAAAACCAGAACCGCGTAGCGCGCAACGCGCCCCAGCAGGTCACCGTCGCTAATGTCGGCGCCGCGACAATAGTTCTGAACGGACGTGCCGACAAAGCGTGCAAAATAGCTGCCGAAAACGATGATCAGCAACGCCACCAGGATTTTCGGTACGAACAGCAGTAACTTGCTGAGCAGGTCTGTCACCTGCATCAGTCCGAGACTGTTGAAGGCAATGATCAGGGACACAAGTAGCGCGGTCGCATAGACGATCCAGCCGACCAGCTCGGTCGTGTCCTTTTCTGTGCCGCTCTGCTGCAGAAAGCCGTCGACCCCGGCGCGCTCGGTGAGAACGTTGAAGTTGAGCGCGCGCAGCGCCTTGACGAGGCTGTAACGAAGCGCCTTGGCGATGAGCCAACCCACGAGAAGCACGCCCAGGGCGATCATCAATCGCGGCATAAAAGCGCCGATTTGATTCAAGAACGCGTGCACAGGTTCCAACAAGACGCTAATGTTATCCATAGTAGTTCTCCCTCGGTTTATTCTGAAACACCGGCCAGTCCGGCAATTCCCGCTAATGGAACGCCGATCCAGTCAGGTCGGTTGTCCATTTCGTAACGCAGTTCGTACAAAGCTTTCTCCAGCTCAAACAGATCAAGAAGCTTTGTCGCCGCCTCAAATTCCGTGACACTGGCGTACAGTCCGCCCTCCACCGCGACTTGCCCGTAGGTCTGGAGGAAGCCTTTGCGCATGCTTTGCTCCCAGAGTCGCGCAACGCGTGCCAGGCGGTCAGGATCGGATCCGGCTGTGGCGCTTTGCTGCAAAGCGGCATGGCGCGCGTAGTCAAACGAACGCAGCATCCCCGCGACGTCACGCAATGCACTGTGCTTGGCGCGACGCTCTTCAAGCGTGCGCTGCGGCTCGCCCTCGAAATCGATGAGCAGAAAATCATCGAGGCAGATCAGCACCTGACCGAGATGCAGGTCGCCATGCAGGCGCGTCTTCACTCCGACGGGGGTCGAGAGCAAGTCCCTGTTGATGCGCGCTATGAGTGCAGGGGCCGCCTCAGCAACTCGCTCCGCCAATTCGGCCAGGGGTTTTTCCCAGGTCCCGTGACGTTGGGACAGCAACGCAAGCGTGCTGTGGCATTCATCCTCCACGGTGGCGGCCCAGTTCTTGAGATCAACGGACTGGACCGGTTCGGGATCGAATGCCGGGTCTCCCGTGCGGCGAGCCAGTGCGATGTGCAGTTCAGCGATGCGGCGCGCCAGCACCTGCATGCGTTCGACCATCGGACCGATTTCGTCGTGTATTTCCTCATCTATGTTGCAGTACGATTCCAGCAGACGGGCCAACTGGTCAACGGTGTGGCTCCACGCATCGCCCTGATTCGTGACCTGGGCTTGCAGTAGCGCCAAGGTATAAGTCGCACCGTTAGTAGCGTGGAATTCGATGCTGCCAGCGACCGGCACGCAGTGCTCGAAGCCGACGACATCAGTCAGGAATCGCCCCATCTCCAGTTCCGGGCTGATGCCGGCATGCAGGTGCCGGTAAGCCTTGAGAAACAACTGGTCACTGAGCAGGCTGATAGAGTTGCTGCTCGCAGTCAGGCGCTGCAGTGGCGTAGCGCCCTGTAGCGTGTCGCCGACGACTTTGGTGTAAGCGTCACTGGGCAAGAATCTCAGTGTGCCGCCCTCAGTCTTCAGCTCGCGGCTCACGCCGATAGATTCGACCATGGCGCGGCAGAATTGTTCGTCGGCCATTGCATCGGTCAGCAAGCCGGTATTGGCCTGCTGACGCACCTTGGCGATGGCTACCGATGCCAGGACACGCTGAAATTGTTCGTCAGAATCCTCAAACACCAGGGCCAGTGGGGCGAAATAGCGCGCGGGTTTGGCAGCCCCGTGGATGTCAATCAATGTCAGCAGCCATTGTGTATCGCCCGCCTGTAGCATGGCGTGTTCGGCGATGGAGGCCCTTTCCAGCGGCTCGGTCTTGGCCGCGTACCAACGTTGACGCAGCAGGAAGCGCGGCAGTATTTCACGCTCGAACTGGTTTTTTGTTTTTTCGGCCATGGCGATGCGCCAGGGCACGACACGGTTACGAAAGAAACTGTTCCATCCATCGAACAGCACCAGCACCGCCAGGTCTTCCACGGGTGTGCGGTCGAGATGCCAGCCAGGCGGTTCGGCATCGGTCGATAGCCGGAACCAGAAGAAGCCGTAGGCCATCAGGGTCATAAAATAGGGATCTTTTCCGATGGGAGGGAACGCGTTTCGCCCCATCATTTCGACCGGAACGCGTCCCTCATAAGCGCCGAGATCCAGTTCCACCGATTGGGCGACGCGACTGACGTTGCTAACGCAAAGGATCACCTCTCCCTCGTACTCACGCAGATATGCCAGAATCTTGCGATTGCCCGGATGCATCATGGTCACGCTGCCGCGCCCGAAAGCTTGGGTGGTGTTGCGAACCGCCAGCAAGTGACGAGTCCAGGACAGCAGCGATGAGGGTTCGCGCGACTGCGATTCGACATTGACGGCCTCAAAACCATAGATCGGATCCTGTATCGGAGGCAGGTACAGGCGTTGCGGGTCGGCGCGCGAGAAGCCGCCATTGCGATCGCTGCTCCACTGCATCGGGGTGCGCACGCCATCCCGGTCACCCAGAAAAATGTTATCGCCCATGCCGATCTCGTCGCCGTAATACAGCACCGGGGTGCCCAGCATGGACAGCAGCAGGCCGTTCATCAGCTTGATGCGATCAGGATTGTTTTCGAGCAACGGAGCGAGCCGTCGGCGAATGCCGATATTGATGCGCGCGCGTGATTCCGCGGCATACATGCTGTACATGTAGTCACGCTCCTTGTTGGTCACCATTTCCAGGGTCAACTCGTCGTGGTTGCGCAGGAATACCGCCCACTGGCAGTTCGGTGGAATGTCCGGTGTCTGGGCGAGGATCTCCACCACCGGATGGCGATCTTCCTGGGCGATGGCCATATACAGGCGCGGCATCAGGGGAAAGTGGTAGGCCATCTGGCATTCGTCGCCGTCGCCGAAATACTCGTGGACGTCTTCGGGCCACATGTTGGCCTCGGCCAGCAACAGGCGGCCTGGATATTTCGCTTCCAGGCGGCGGCGTATCTCCTTGATGACATCGTGGGTCTCGCGCAGATTTTCGTTACTGGTGCCATCGCGCTCGATCAGGTAGGGGATCGCGTCGAGACGAAAGCCATCCACGCCCATTTCCAGCCAGAACTCCATGGTGCTCATTACCGCCTGAAGCACCTCCGGGTTGTCAAAATTCAGGTCGGGCTGGTGGCTGAAAAAGCGGTGCCAGAAATACTGTTGTGCGACCTCGTCCCAGGTCCAGTTGGACTTCTCTGTGTCGGTAAAAATGATGCGCGTGCCCGCATATTTCTTCGGATCGTCGCTCCACACGTAGAAGTTGCGTTCGGGAGAATCTTTGGGCGCCTTGCGCGCAGCTTGAAACCAGGGATGCTGGTCGGAGGTGTGGTTGACTACCAGTTCGGTGATGACGCGCAGATTGCGCCGGTGCGCCTCAATTACAAACGCACGGAAGTCGTCCAGCGTGCCGTAAGAGGGGTGCACGTTTTCATAATCGGATACGTCATAGCCGTCGTCACGCTGCGGCGAAGGGTAAAACGGCAACAGCCAGATGGTATTGACGCCGAGCGACTGGACGTGGTCGAGCCGCTCGGTCAGGCCCTTGAAATCACCTATGCCATCACCGTTGCCATCTGCATAGGCTTTGATGTGCAGTTCATAGATGATCGCATCCTTGTACCAGAGAGGGTCGTTCCCCCAATTCAATACGTCTGGAGAGGGGATGTCTTGATTCTTGTTGTTGGTCTTACTCATCGTGTCGCCTGTTTAAAGGAAATAGTCGAAGTCGCGTTCACTGCGCAGACGGCGGCGCAGGCGCAGGATGTGCACCGGCGAGGACTGCGGATCGAGGCGGACGAAGTTGCGCGCTCCCTGCCACAGGAAGCGGGCGCCGGAAAGCAGATCGTGGGCCTGGAAGGGCGCGTCGTCTGGTACACCCAGCTCGGTCAGGGGCAACTCGATCCAGCCAGCCTGAACATTGTGCGGGTCCAGGTTGGCGACCATGACCAGGGTATCGTCGCCGGCGGTCTTGCTGTAGCAGAGCATCAGGGGATTGTCGATCGGGTGGAAGCTCAGGCTCCAGTCCGACTGCAGGGCGGGGTTTTCACGGCGGACGCGATTGAGGCGAGTGATGTAATCGCGCAGGCTATCCGGCCGCTGAAGATCGCGGTGGCGCAACTGAAATTTCTCGGAATCCAGGTATTCCTCGCCGCCCGGCTTGAGTGCCTCATGTTCCATCAGCTCGTAGGCCGGGCCGTAAATGCCGTAGTTGGCGCCCAGGGTCGCCGCCAGAGCCACCCGCAACAGGAAGGCGGGACGGCCGCCGTACTGCAGGAACTCGGGCAGGATGTCCGGGGTATTAGGCCACAGGTTGGGGCGGAAATATTCGCGCGAGTGGTGGCGGGAGAGCTCGGTGAAGTACGCTGTCAGCTCCTGCTGGGTGTTGCGCCAGGTGAAGTAGGTATAGGACTGGGTGAAGCCGAGTTTCGCCAGACGGTGCATGATCCTTGGCCGGGTGAAAGCCTCGGCGAGGAAGATGACTTCCGGGTGTTCGGCCTTGACGCCGCCGATCAGCCATTCCCAGAAAGGGAAGGGTTTGGTGTGCGGATTGTCGATGCGGAAGATGGTCACGCCCTCGCCGATCCAGTGGTCCACCACGCCTTTCAGTTCGTGCCACAGCGCGTCGCTGTCCTCGCACTCGAAATCGAAGGGATAGATGTCCTGGTACTTCTTGGGCGGATTTTCCGCGTACTGGATGCTGCCGTCCGGGCGGTGGCGGAACCACTCGGGATGCTCGGTCACGTAGGGGTGATCCGGCGCGCACTGGAAGGCGATGTCCATGGCGACTTCCAGGCCACGGGCGCGGGCCTCGGTGATCAGGCGGCGGAAATCCGCCGCGCTGCCCAGTTCGGGGAGAATGTCGCGATGACCGCCCTCGGCGGCGCCGATGGCCCAGGGGCTGCCGGGATCATTCGGGCCGGCCGTGAGCGTGTTGTTGGGGCCCTTGCGGAAAGTCCGGCCGATCGGGTGGATGGGTGGAAGGTAGAGTACGTCGAAGCCCATGTCGGCGATGTACGGCAGCCGCTCGATGACATCGGCGAAAGTGCCGTGGGCACCGTTTTCGCCGCATGAGCGGGGGAAAAGCTCGTACCAGGCGGAGAAGCGCGAGCGCACGCTGTCGACCACCACTTCCAGCACGTGGGCGTATTCGCTGACGAACAGTCGTTCGCCATACGCGGCCATCAGGGCGGCCAGGCTTTCTCTTTGCGCCATGGTCTGGCCGGCTTCGGGCGCGGCGACACCTAACGTGGCGGCGATCTCTGCAAGGCGGCGACGGTCGTCGCCATCGGCACGAGCCGCTGCGGCATCCACCAGCATGGTGCCGATCTGCAGGGCGATGGCGATGTCGTCGGCCTCATTTCGCCGGGAGAGGTCGTGGCGCCAGGTCAGGAAACGATCCACCCAGGCGACGACGGTGTATTCGTGCCGGCCCAGGGCGGCGACATGGAAGCTGGCCTGCCAGCGGTCGTTGCCGCTGGCCGTCATGGGCACTTCTTCCCAGGCTTTGGTGCCGGCCGGTCGATGCAGCAGCAGGCAGCGCAACTGGTCATGACCATCGCCGAAGACATCCGCCTCGACCATCACTTCCTCGCCGACGACGCGCTTGATGGGGAAGCGGCCTGCGTCGATTTCGGGGCTGACCCGCTCGATCATAGCGCGGGAGCGGCTGGCTTGGGGAAGGGTGGATTTCTTCATGCTGCTCCTCTATTTCCGGATGCCTGTTTCAGATACACCACGCCCAGTGGTGGCAGGGCCAGCGAGAGGGAGTGATAGTGGCCTTGCGCCGCCACCGGCGAGGCCTCAACGCCGCCCAGATTGCCGACACCGCTGCCGCCGTAGATTTCAGCGTCGCTGTTGAGGATTTCCTGCCAGTAGCCGCCATGCGGCACACCAACGACGTAGTTCTGTCGCGCCACCGGCGTGAAGTTACAGACCACCAGCACGCTGTCTTCGGGATTGCGGCCATGGCGCAGGAAACTGATCACGCTTTCTTCCCAGTCGTGGAAATCCACCCAGCTGAAACCGTCGCCGGAAAAGTCTTTCTCGTAGAGCGCTGGCTCGGACCTGTAGCAGCGGTTGAGGTCACCCATCCAGCGTTGCAGGCCGCCATGCAGCGGATATTGCAGGACATGCCATTCCAGGCTTTCGTCGTGTTGCCATTCGCGTTTCTGGCCGAACTCCCCGCCCATGAACAGCAGCTTCTTGCCGGGATGGCCCCACATGTGGCCGTAGAGCAGGCGCAGGTTGGCGAATTGCTGCCATTCGTCGCCCGGCATCTTGCCAATCATCGATCCCTTGCCGTACACCACCTCGTCGTGCGACATAGGCAGGACGAAATTTTCGGTGAAGGCATACCAGATGCTGAAGGTGAGCTTTTCGTGGTGATACTTGCGGAACACCGGGTCCTGCTGGTAGTACTTCAGCGTGTCGTGCATCCAGCCCATGTTCCACTTCATGCCGAAGCCCAGGCCGCCCATGTAGGTTGGGCGCGATACCATCGGCCAGGCGGTGGATTCCTCGGCGATGGTCAGGGTGTCCGGGTGATCGCGATACACCGCCTCGTTGAGGCCTCGCAGGAATGACATAGCCGCGAGGTTTTCCCGGCCGCCATGCTCGTTGGGGATCCACTCGCCCTCATTGCGTCCGTAATCGAGGTAAAGCATCGAGGCGACGCCGTCGACGCGGATGCCATCGATATGGTACTTGTCGAGCCAGAACAGGGCGCTGGACATCAGGAAGGCGCTGACTTCGTTGCGGCCATAGTTGAAGATGGCGCTTTTCCATTCGGGATGGAAGCCCTGACGCGGATCGGCATGCTCGAACAGGTGGGTGCCGTCGAAATAGGAGAGACCATGCTCGTCGCTGGGAAAGTGCGAGGGCACCCAGTCGAGGATCACGCCGATACCCGCCTGGTGCAGGTGGTCGATCAGGAACATCAAGTCCTGCGGCGTGCCCTGGCGCGAGGTCGGGGAAAAATAGCCGGTGGTCTGGTAACCCCAGGAGCCAAAGAACGGATGCTCGGTGACCGGCAGCAGTTCGACGTGAGTAAAGCCCGTTTCGCGTATATGATCCGCCAGTAACGGCGCGATTTCCCGGTAGCTAAGGGAGCGATTATCTTCCTCGGGCACCCGTCGCCACGATCCCAGATGCACTTCGTAGATCGACATTGGCGCATCGAGCGCGTTAGCCGCCCGTCGCCGCGACATCCATTCCCCGTCATTCCAAGTATAAGCCATATCCCAGACACGAGAACCAGTGAGTGGCGGAACTTCACTGAACATAGCGTAAGGGTCGGCCTTGTCGACCTGATAGTTATTTTCACGCGAAGTGATGTGATATTTGTAGCAATCTCCACTGACTATGCCCGGCACAAAGCTTTCCCATATACCGGAACCATCCGTTCGTGCGGCCAGAGGATGGGAAACCTTGTCCCATCCATTGAAATCGCCAAAGACCGTTACAGTCATGGCATTTGGCGCCCACACCGCGAAGTGCGTGCCATCTTGCCCATCTCTAGTAATGAGATGGGCTCCCAGTTTTTCGGAAAGACGGGCATGGGTTCCTTCCTTGAAAAGGAATACGTCGTGCTCGGTGAGCGAGCTGGAACTGACGTGCTGGCTGTTTTTATTCCGGGTAGCAATTTCTTCCATCTGAGAACCTCCTGGGTTGTAGTTTATGCCTGCTGGCGAATGTGTTGGCCGTAGCGGGCGAACGAAAGCAGGTGCTCCATGGCGGGTTGTTACGTCACTCTTAATTGTAGTGCGAGAAAATTATTATCATTAAGTTATGGCAAAACTGTGTTGCTCTTGATATTATGTTTTATGCAAAACATTATTGCACAAAAGTATTATTCGGGCAAGGAAGGCGAGCGGTGACAAAAGGAACGAAGAAGAATATCGAAGGCGAGTCCGGAAACCTCGTTGCCAGCAGTCAGCCGACCGAAAGCGGGCCAGATGTGGCATCTGCAGAGGAAGCCTTCAGCAAGCTCTTGCAGCTTGTGCGTACGATTCAGGCCGGCATGCAAAACATCGAAGGTAGCCACGGCCTGAGCGGTTCCCAGCTTTGGGCTCTGTGGCAGATTTCCGCACAGCCCGGCTTGCGCGTCACTGAGCTGGCCGAGGCGCAACATATCCATCCCTCCACCGCCAGTAATCTGCTCGACAAGCTCGAAGTGCGTGGATTGGTGCGCAGGGAGCGGCGCGACACGGACAGCCGCGTGGTGCGCCTCTATCTCGCCGAACCGGGTATAGAACTAGCCAAAAGCATTCCAGGCCCAATGCAGGGCCGACTACGCCGCGCATTACGGGAGGTGCCGATGCCGGTTCTGGATGGCTTGCTGAAGGGGGTGACGTCAGTGCTGGATATCATGGGCGAGCCACCTCGCTAGAAGCCGGCACCAAACAATAACGGCGACCAGTTGGCCACCGTTATCATGATGAAGGTCTGTTAAGCTGCTTTTCTCTTGCCAGGAACAGCGGGTTTTCCCCAAAACTTGGACTTTCAAGGGTGACGTAAGTTGGTATTGCCCTAACCCTGGAAACTGCTTTCAGGTTGATGCAGTACAAACACACTTAACGAATTTGCCCCTCATCCAGCCCTCGCCGAGCACCCCTACCTTTGTTATTCTGCGGCTCAGTGGAATCTTCGTCATCGCTACGCCTTTTCTTGCTGGACTCCTTCTTCTGCTGATCTTGTTGAATCGAAGATTCCCGAGTTTCCTTACGCTCCTGCTGACGGCTCGCATTGTCCGGCACACCCTGTTGTTTTTCGAGTTCTCGAACCACCCTGCGTTCCTGTTGACGCGTTTCCTTCTCCCGTCTCTCCTGCTGCATCACCGGTTCACGGGCATCTCTACGTTCCGGCTGACGGGTTTCCCTTTCCTGTTGCATCATTGGCGCACGCTCATCCCTGCGTTCCTGTTGACGCGTTTCCTTCTCCTGTCTCTCCTGCTGCATCACCGGTTCACGGGCATCTCTACGTTCCGGCTGACGCGTTTCCCTCTCCCGTCTCTCCTGTTGCATCGCAGGTTCACGGCCATCTCTGCGTTCCTGCTGGCGATATTCACCCCCTTTATTGCTTCGACGAGCTTCGTCATGGATATTCAAAAAATTCTTGCCGGAAGAACGCATCCGCATCACATCCTCAGCGGGGTAGCCGTAACGCTCAGAAATAAAGCGCAGGTTGACCAGGTTCACTACATCATCGTCAGCGAGCCTGATCTTTTGCCATTCATTACGATTTCTATTCTGATAATGGCCGTAAGCATGACCATAAGGCGATCCATAAACATTTTGTACGGGTACATAGTAAACATCTGGCCCCAGACCAAAACGCAGGCTGATATCCATCCAGCTGCTTCCGGACAGCCTTAAATTAATGATCGCTGAGGGTGTCACCCGTGCTCTCTGCGAAATGAACAATACAACAGGAATCTCATGGTCTGGAATACGCCGTTCACGGATGAAAATCACGTCTCGCTCTGGCACACGGTAATACTCGCCCAAAGAAAAGTAGAAACTGTTCAAATCACCATTCACAAATGAACCACCCACATCGACACGGGAATGTGGCTGACTGGGCGCCACGACACAGCCAGATAATAAAGTTAACGGAATGGTCATAAGGAGCAAGGCGGATATTTTATTCACTTAATTTCTCCGGATAGATGAACCAAAAATAGTCCAATGAACTGACAAAAAATCTCATGCCCCATCGCTATTATGACCATGCCTTAGCGATCACGACCTTGGCCGTTGCCATGGCGGTCGTTCTTTTGCTTTCCACGACGATCATCCCCGCGCTCGTCGCGGCGGCCATCCCGGCGATCACGATGCTGTTCCTGGTAACGTGGAACATACTCGCGGCTGTACCAGTTGTCTTGCACAAAGTAGACCCGCTCGCCGCAGGCGTTGTATTTGCGGCAGTTCTTGCTCCAGTGTTTGGCGTGGCCCGGAGGTACGCGCAGATAGATTGGCGGACGGTTCATCGGCACCCGTTCGATGATCATCGGCTGACGATAGATTACTTGCGGTGGCGGATAGCCGCCGATGTCGATTTGGCCATAGAAACCGGGTTGGCCAATACTGATGGAAACACCGACATCGGCAGCGAGTGCCGGCGCGGCAAGGCTGGCTGAGGTTGCGGCAAGTGCGGCTGCGATCAGAAATCGTTTCATGTTGAGCTCCTGTTGTTTAGTGGTGCTTGATTAACGCACGAAGACATGAACAGATTGCTACTAAATTGTAACAATATGTAAGTTCACTAATACGCATGCACCTTGCCGTAATCTTCTTGCGCGGGTGGTGTGTGTCATCCGGGCACAAGCCATCAATGTCACCTGAGTCTCGCTGGCCAACGGTCATGCTTCAGGACTTTCTTAAAACCCCAAGGTTAACTATTGTTCATTTGCAATGAAAAATTGGACGACTATATTGTGAGCATGTGATCAGGTTTTTACCCATCGTAATATCTCCTGCGCCAACAGATTGTTACTGCAATGCTTCTCGCGGCAACGTTTGCTTTTGCCAATCACAGCAGCAATTTCTGGATGATACGGGGTCTGGTAACGATTTAACTTCTCCCCTTTTAATATCGCTGAAACTGGACGAAAAACTCAGGGCAATAACGCGTGTGCCTGAACACATTAACTGAGTAGTCCACTGCGCATTTCGCATCAACCCGATATTTCGTTGGTGTTTGATTCAACGACCAGGCTAGCCTGGTGGCGTTTACTGGAATACAACTCTTAAAAGGAATAGATCATGCTTAATAATTTTATGCGCGCTACAACCAAAAACAACATCAACGAAACCGGCAATCCGGCTACGGAGCCCGCCAAGGCGCCGGTAGAAATAAAGCCAGAGAATCCAGCACCCCCCAAAAAAACAGCGCCGCGTGAAGAGGGCAATAAACTGATCGTGGGGCCAAATATCAAACTCAAAGGGACTGAAATCACCGATTGCGAAATTCTGGTGGTCGAAGGCAGGGTCGAAGCATCCATGAATAGCCGGGACATTCGCATCGCTGAAGGTGGCGTATTCTCAGGCAAGGCCGAAATAGATGTTGCAGAAATAAGAGGGTTGTTCGAGGGAGAGCTAACTGCGCGCAAGCAATTGGTGATTTATGCTTCAGGGAAAGTCACCGGAAAAATTCGTTATGGCGCATTAACCATAGAAGAAGGCGGAGTCATCTCAGGAGAGGTGGCTGCAATAATCCAAGACACTCAAAACGTCAAAATGGTGACCATGGCCGAGCCGATAAAAGCGGTGCCAATCCCGGCAGAAAGACCCGAAGCAGAGCATGTCTATGCATCCTCTGTCCTGGGGCGTTCCCGACTGGGTGGTCGGCGCTAACAACCTGATTGCAAACATGGAGGGGACGACGACAAGATGTTGTCGCTCTCCGCTCGCCACATGACAGTGCGGTCAATTCAAGGCCACTTGGAAGGGGTGTATGGCACCGAGGCCTCACCATCTGATCCGCGCCACGGTATGATTATTGACGACGCCAAGGCATCATTCGCTGGGTTTCTGCTTGAAAGGGTTGCTGTCGTTCAGTTCATCTACATACTGGTTCATGCCTTTTGCTTCGCGCTGCAGAAAATCTTCCACGGCACGCGAAAATTCGGGGTGAGCTAGCCAGTGTGCTGACCAGGTTGTCTCGGGTAAAAATCCCCGAGCGATCTTGTGTTCGCCTTGAGCACCCCCTTCGAACAGGGCGATTTTCTGTTCGATGCAAAATTCTATCGCCTGGTAGTAGCAGGTTTCGAAGTGCAGGCCGGGGTGATATTCCAGTGCTCCCCAGGAGCGCCCATACAGGGCATCGGCATTGAAGAAATTGAGTGCGCTGGCAATCGGCTCGCCGTTGCGTGACGCGATGATGAGCAGAATGTTTTCGGGCATGGACGCACCGATGCGCCGGAAAAAGTCCAGATTCAAAGGTTGAGGCGAGTTGTATTGCCGGAAAGTGTGAGTAAAGCAACCAAAAAAGAACGTCCATTGTTCAGTTGTAATTTCTTTTCCCCGGATGCGCTCGAAGGTGATGCCAGCATCCCTTACCTTGCGCCGTTCCTGTTTGATTCTTTTGCGCTTGTCGTGGCTCATGCCAGATAGATACGCATCGAAATCGGCGTAACCCGGATTGCGCCAGTGAAACTGCACGCCCTGGCGCACCATCATGCCTTGCTGCTGCATCTCCCGTACCTGATCTTCGTAAGGAAATAAAATATGCAGGGAGGAAACGCCTGAGCTTTGCGCCATCTCCAGTGCTAAGCGTATCAACTGCGCTCGAATCTCGGTGGAAGTGGCCAGCAACCGCAGCCCCGTTGCCGGCGTGAAAGGCACTGCGCATAGCAGTTTGGGATAGTAGTTCAGGCCCTCATTTTTGTAAGCCTCGGCCCATGCCCAATCGAACACGAACTCGCCATAGGAGTGGTTTTTCAGGTACAGCGGCATCGCGCCAACCAGGGTGTTGTCCTGCCAGAGCGTAAGAAACTGTGCTTTCCAGCCGGTGCGCGGCGAGGCGCATCCGCTTTCCTGTAGTGCGCGCAGGAATGCGTGGGACAGAAACGGATTGTTGCCTGCCAAGGCATTCCACTGCGCCTCGGGGATGTCCGCGATGGTTTCGATAATCTTGAGATCAGTGGAGGGGGGCAATTTACCAGTCCGTTAATGAGATCCTCTTGATTCTAGCCGAGTCGGCCCGATTCTCCCAGTAATACACTCGGGATTGAATTGCGCCATGAAGAAACTCGACCAACTGAATTTTCAGAATACCTTTGCGCGCCTGCCGGATTCTTTTCACCGCCGCTTGCACCCCACGCCTCTGCCCGAGCCTTACCTGGTCAGCTTCAACGCGAATGCGGCGGAGTTGATCGATCTGGACGCGGATGAAGCGATGAGCGCTGACTTTGCCGAGTATTTTATCGGCAACCGATTGCTGCCAGGCAGCGATCCGCTGGCAATGCTCTATGCCGGGCACCAGTTTGGCCATTTCGTACCGCAGCTGGGCGATGGCAGGGCGATATTGCTGGGCGAGGTAAAGAATCGCGCTGGGGAGCACTGGGATCTTCAACTGAAGGGGGCAGGGGCTACGCCATTTTCACGCAGTGGCGATGGTCGTGCCGTGTTGCGTTCCAGCATCCGCGAATATTTGTGTTCTGAGGCCATGCATGGTCTGGGTATTCCCACCACTCGCGCCTTGTGCATCGTCGGCAGCGATGAAGAGATTTGGCGCGAGACAGTTGAAAGTGCCGCAGTGGTGACTCGTATCGCGCCTTCTCACATACGATTCGGCTCGTTCGAGGTGTTTTTCTATCGGGATCAGCCTGAACCGATTGCCCGGCTTGCCGATTATGTGATTGACAAGCATTTTCCCGAGCTGGCCGATGCGTCAGACAAATATCCCCGTTTTCTGAACGAAGTGGTGATCCGCACTGCAAGGCTGATGGCCAAGTGGCAGGCGGTTGGCTTCTCGCATGGGGTGATGAACACGGACAACATGTCGATCTTAGGGCTGACTTTCGACTATGGCCCATTTGGTTTCATGGATGCCTATAATCCGGGATACGTCTGCAACCATTCCGATCATGGCGGGCGCTACGCCTTTGACCGTCAGCCGCAAATCGGTCTGTGGAATCTGACCTGCCTGGCGCAGGCCTTGACGCCGATTATTCCAGTGGAGGAAGCCAGAGCGGTGCTGGGTAGCTATAGCCCGACTTACGCCGAGCATTATGTGGACTTGATGGGCCAGAAGCTGGGATTGACCCATGCAGGCCAAGACGACGTTCCGCTGATAGAAGCGCTGCTGGGGTTGATGCACGCAAACCAGGTGGACTATACCAATCTGTTCCGCAGCCTGGGGCATTTCAAATCCGAAGTGGGCGAGCAAAACAGTATGGTGCGCGATCAATTCATCGACCGACCCGCATTCGATGCCTGGGCCGAAACTTACCGCGCCCGGTTGCAAAATGAGCCAAGTACGGACGAGGAGCGCAAGGTGCGCATGGACAGGGTCAATCCCAAGTACATTCTGCGCAATTATCTAGCGCAAGTCGCGATCGAAAAAGCAGAGAAGGAGCGCGATTTTTCAGAAGTGGATCGCTTGCTGAAATTGCTGGGCTGTCCCTTTGACGAGCAGCCGGAGATGGCGAATTATGCGGCACTGCCACCGGACTGGGCGCAGCATATCTCGGTGAGCTGTTCGTCGTGACGGGTTAGGCGCGCTGCCAGACCAGGATACGGTTGTTGGCAGGCATGGCCACATCCTTCTGCAGTAGTAGCCCGTGCGATTCGGCGAGCCGGTTCAGGGTTTCAAAATCCCGGACACCGCTGTTCAGATCGCGAGATTTGAGCCAGGTATCGAATCGCGCATTGCTTTCAGAAGTGAATTTTCCCCCGTAGTTGAATGGCCCATACAGGCAGAGAAGCCCGTCTTCGTCCAGAATGCGGGTTATGCCCGCAAACATCGCTTCTACTTCTTGCCACGCAACGATATGCACGGTGTTGGCATTGAACACGGCATCCACGCTTTCGATCGGCCACTCGGGGTCGCTCACGTCAATGGCAACGGGGGGTAGCACATTCGGCAGCAGAGATTCATCCAGCCATGCCTGGATGCCTGCATGGTTCTGCGCCAACTCGCTGGTCTGCCAAGTCAGGTGAGGCAGCGCCCGGCCAAAATAAACGGCGTGCTGGCCGGTCCCGCTGGCAATTTCCAGCACGCGTTGCCGGTCGGCAAAGATTTCTTGCAGGACTTCGAGTATGGGCTCCTGGTTTTGTTCGCAGGATTCAGCATAGGGTTTCATGTTTAGATGGCAATAGATTTGGACGGGAGTGGTTGGAATTTTACACGCGAATTTCTGTGGGTAAAATGAAGCATGGAAAATGAAGCGATGTGGCAGGCGATCGGAGCAGCAATCCGCGTTGAAACGGGAGAAGATTTCGCCGTCCGGAAATGCCTTGCCATCGGGGGTGGATGCATTAATTCGACGTATATGGTCGAGGACGGTGCGCGCCGTTTCTTCATTAAGCTTAACCATGCATCTGGCTTGACCATGTTTGAGGCAGAGGCTGATGGGCTGCGCGAAATCGCGGGAACCGGCGTTATCCGTGTGCCGCACCCGGTATGTGCCGGAGCCGCCGTGAATTCGGCATTTCTGGTGCTCGAGGCCGTTGATTTCAGTGCCGGCAGGAAGGGGCGGCCAGAAGACCTGGGGCGCCAACTGGCTGACATGCACCGGGTAAGTGCCGCACAATACGGCTGGCGGCGCGACAACACGATCGGTTCCACCTCCCAGGTCAATACGCCCTCCGACAACTGGCCGGAGTTCTGGCGCGATCAACGGCTCGGACGGCAGCTTGCACTGGCAGCAAGCAACGGTTACGGCGGGGCGCTGCAACGCAAAGGGGCGCGCTTGCTGGCGAGGCTGGATGGATTGTTTGCCGGTTATGCACCGCTGCCGTCCTTGCTGCACGGGGATCTGTGGGGCGGCAATTATGCTTACGCCGCTGCCGGAGAACCGGTTATTTTTGATCCGGCGGTTTACTACGGCGACAGGGAAACGGATCTGGCGATGACCGAGCTGTTCGGCGGTTTTCCTGCGGCATTCCATGCGGCCTACTGCGAGGCATTCCCTCTCGATGACGGTTACCCGACGCGAAAGACGTTATACAACCTGTACCACATACTCAATCATCTGAATATGTTTGGTGACGGTTATCTTGGTCAAGCAGAAAGGATGATCGAAAAACTGTTGGGCGAGGCAGGATAGCCCCGTGCTTTAAGTGCGTTAAAGCGGTAAAGAACTGAAGTCAGGCCGACGTGTTGATGTTCTGCCCCAAGTGGGAGGGCAAATTTACGGAGGAAGATTTTGTTGGCTGCGGTACGGAATTGATCGGTGCCGCCGCGCTCCTGGCTTGAATTTCCTGAGCCTTCCTCAGCGCTTCATTCTCAACCGAGGGGCCTGCCGATTGGCCTGATAGTGCACTGACTGATGATGCGCTGGAGATATCCATGGCAATTTCCCACTAAAATAAATTTTCAAATTTCAATATAGCACAGGACAGTTTTGCATGCGATAAAAATGATTGCCCCTGTTAACGCGAGCATCGCGAAGCGACACCCATCACTTAGATCAAAACAAGCGCCCTTCGCCATTGCCCTTCTACTTCTGGGAGAAGGTATGAATGAGGGCATCCCCACTGGGGGTTGGTCAGCGAGAGGGAGGGCGTAGCTAGATTTGATGTCGCCACGAGGTGCCTGATTTTGGCCGTAATTTTGGGGTCGAGCTACTCACCATGACGGGTAAATTGGTAGTTGGTTATATGCTAATTTTCCTAGTACATTTGTACTAACTATCGGAAATAAAACGATAAATTTAAAAAAAAGCTTGCTTTGGCCAAGATAAATTCAGTATGCTTGTTCTACACAAACGGCAAATACTTACCGAGGAAAACGAATGACTTCGGAGAATGCTCGAAAAAATGGAGAAGGAGGAGTGATGCGGAAAAAATTAACTCTTATGTTTGCGCTCATCGCCGGCTTGGGTGTCGTAAATCTGTCCGTGGCGGCCGACGCGGCCAAGGAACCCGCTGGACGGACAGTCGCATTTGACAAGGCGAAAGGTAATTGCATCGCTTGCCATGCGATCCCCAATGATCCGAAGGCCGAGTCGCCCGGCAATATTGGGCCTCCCTTTATCATGATGAAGGAGCGCTTTCCCGACCGGAACAAGATGCGTACCCAGATTTGGGATTCCACTGTAGCCAACCCCAGAACCTCGATGCCGCCTTTCGGAAAGCACCAGATACTGACTGAGCAGGAAATCGATCAGGTTGTTGAATATATCCATAGTCTTTAACTTTAATTTATTCGGAGATCGAATGATGAATCAATTGCGTAGAACTTTTTTGAGGAGCACCGGCGCCGCCGGGACAGTAGCGGTCGCGATTGCTGCTGGCCTGCTCAGGCCTGGTCAGGTGTTGGCAGCGGAATGGAACAAGGTGGCATTTGATGCCACGACCACGGCGGATGCAATGAAGGGTTTGAATGTTGCGGGCGCCGCCGAGAGCAAGGACATCCTGATCAAGGCGCCGGATATTGCCGAGAATGGTGCGGTTGTTCCGGTGGAAGTGACCAGTAAAATCCCGGGCACCACTTCCATCATGATCTTTGTAGACAAGAATCAGAATCCCTTGATCGCTGAATTCGAGTTTTCCAATGGTGCTGAAGGATTTGTTTCTACACGTATCAAGATGGCTTCGACCTCCCACGTTAAAGTGGTGGTGAAGGCCGGCGGCAAGGCTTATACCGCCACCAAGGAAGTCAAGGTGACGATAGGCGGTTGCGGCGGTTGATCGGTATTGAACGGATTTGAATATTCACTTTATTTGACAAGGATACGAACATGGCTGAAGGAATGAAAATTCGCGCGACGCTGCAAGGCGATGTCGCCGATGTGAAAGCGCTGATGAATCACATCATGGAGACCGGTTTGCGCAAAGATGCCAACACCGGGAAATTGATCCCCGCCCACTTCATCAATCACGTCGTTGCCACCCTGAACGGCAAGACCGTGCTTGAAGCACAGTGGGGTGCTGCAGTTGCCAAGAATCCCTTTCTGGGTTTCAGGGTCAAGGGCGCCAAGGCCGGCGACAAGATCGTGATTAATGCTGTGGACAACCATGGTGAAAAGATGAGCGGCGAATCGGCTATTGTCTGATCGACCCTGGCCGGATAGATGCTCCTGGGTCCGGCCAATTCTGCAAAAAAAACCATAATAATTTCTGCGAAAGGAATAATGATGAAACGGAGACTCACCGTTTTTCTGGCCTGCCTATTCCTGGGCGCCAGTCTTGCTGCGAGCGCCGGGCCTGCCGAGGATCGCAAGGCCTTGACCGCGCATTACAAGCAGCTTCTTCCTGGCGTAAAGTTTCAAGATTACGTGCTGGGCGCCCTGGCATTGAATAAAGATGCTCTGGATCAGTATGAAAGCATCATGATGTTCCCACCTTTCGTCAATGATGTCGATGACGGCAGGAAAACTTGGGAAAAACCGTTCAAGAATGGCAAAACTTTCGCCAGTTGCTTCCGCAATGGCGGCAAGAAGGTGGCGGGTGGCTACCCCTACTTTGATAATGGTGTCGGTAAGGTGCTCACCTTCGAAAATGCCCTGAATGCCTGCCTGCGCCATAACGATGAGGCAGAGCTGAAATATGGCAGTACAGAACTCGGGCTGCTGTCGGCTTATGCAAAAAGCCTGTCTGATGGGATGAAAGTGCAGGTCAAGGTAGAGGGCCCTGCTGCCCTGGCTGCGTATGAAAATGGCAAGACCCATTACTATAGCCGCCGCGGTCAGCTGAATTTCTCCTGCGCATCTTGCCATATCGACAATGTCGGCAAATTCGTCCGTAGCGAGCAGCTTTCTCCGATGATCGGGCAGGCTGCGCATTGGCCGGAATTTCGCGCTGGAACGGAACTGGTTACGCTACAAGGGCGGTTTCGGCAATGTCAGAAAAATGTGCGTGCCACCCCGCTGGAATTTAATAGCGAGGAATACAACAACCTGGAATACTTCCTCACCTACATGAGCAACGGCTTGCCGATGCAGACGCCGGTGTTCCGCAAGTAAGCCACTAGGGTCAGGGGCGCGAGACTGGAGGCTGGAAGCGCTTGACGCTTCACGGCTTTCCTCTCGCTCCTTGCTTCGCCCTCTTTCCTGATTTGGAGTTCCCATGTCCATGAACCGCCGCGAATTTCTGCAGATGCTGGCAGTGGCCGCCGCATCCGGCTTCGCACTGAACAGCCGGGAGGCCCTGTCGGCCAGCCATGCTGGAAGCTTCTACGATTTGCCCTCATTCGGCAATGTCTCGTTGCTGCACATTACCGATTGCCATGCTCAGCTGATGCCGATTTATTTTCGTGAGCCCAACGTGAATATCGGTCTGGGTGTCAGCCATAATAAGGCACCGCACCTGGTGGGCGAAAACCTGCTCAAGGCGTTCGGCATCCGGCCCGGCACGGTCGAGGCCCATGCTTTCACTTCCCTCGATTTCGAAAAGGCCGCCCGCACCTACGGCAAGGTCGGCGGCTTTGCCCACCTTGCCGGACTGGTGAAGAAGGTTCGCGCGAATCGTCCCGGGGCCTTGTTGCTGGATGGTGGCGACACCTGGCAGGGTTCCGCCACCGCGCTGTGGACCAATGGCCAGGACATGGTGGATGCCTGCAAACTGCTCGGTGTGGACATCATGACCGGCCACTGGGAATTCACCCTGGGCGCAGAGCGCGTCAAGCAGATTGTGGACAACGATTTCAAGGGTAAGGTGGATTTTCTGGCGCAGAATATCAAGACCAACGATTTCGGCGATCAGGTTTTCCAGCCCTATGTCATCAAGCGCATGAATGGCATTCCGGTTGCAATCATCGGTCAGGCCTTCCCCTACACGCCGATCGCCAACCCGCGCTACATGACCCCGGACTGGAGCTTCGGCATCCAGGACGACAATATGCAGAAGATGGTGAATGAGGCTCGCGCCAAGGGCGCCCAGGTCGTGGTGGTGCTGTCCCACAACGGCATGGATGTGGATTTGAAAATGGCCAGTCGTGTCACCGGTATCGATGCCATCCTTGGCGGCCACACCCACGATGGCATGCCTGCTCCGTCCATCGTCAAGAATGCCAGTGGACAGACCCTGGTGACCAACGCCGGCTCCAATGGCAAGTTCCTTGGCGTGCTGGATTTCGACGTAAAGAATGGCAAGGTGGCTGGCTTCAAATACAAGCTGTTGCCGGTGTTTGCCAACCTGATCGAGCCGGATGCGGAAATGGCGGGGCTGATCAAGAAAGTTCGCGCGCCCTATGAAGCCAAGCTGGCGGAAAAACTGGCTGTAACCGAGGGGACGCTGTACCGCCGCGGCAACTTCAACGGTACCTTCGATCAATTGATTCTGGATGCCCTGATGGAAGTGAAAGGCGCGGACGCTGCCTTCTCTCCCGGCTTCCGCTGGGGTACTTCGCTGTTGCCGGGCGATACTATCACCATGGAAAATGTGATGGATCAGACGGCTATTACTTATCCGTACACCACTCTCTCTGAGATGAGCGGCATGATGATCAAGGACATCATGGAAGACGTCTGCGATAACCTGTTCAATGCCGATCCCTACAAGCAGCAGGGTGGCGACATGGTGCGCGTTGGCGGCATCAGCTATACCTGCGATTTGCGCCAGGGCTTCGGCAAGCGCATCAACAACATGGTCATGAAAGGCAAGCCGCTCGACCCCAACAAGAAATACAAGGTGGCGGGTTGGGCGCCAGTGGCCGAAGGTGCTACAGGCGAGCCGGTCTGGGATGTGGTGGCGAGCTACTTGCGTGACAAGAAGGTGATCACGCCGCGCAAGCTCAATCTGCCCAGGTTGATCGGGGTGGAGGGAAATGCCGGCATCGCCTGATATAGGGTAAGATAGACGGGCAACTGCTATAATTTTTTTTTTGCAGAAGACGCCTATGCCCTCAATCCGTTCCATCCGTATCCCGCTGGTTATTCTCGCGCTCATCGCCGCTGCTGGCGGAGCCTATTATTGGCAGAACCAGAACGCCAACTCATCCCAGGAAAAGTA
Organism: Gammaproteobacteria bacterium; assembly: GCA_018823025.1. Taxonomy (GTDB): domain Bacteria; phylum Pseudomonadota; class Gammaproteobacteria; order Burkholderiales; family Sulfuricellaceae; genus Sulfuricella. The sequence goes on from JAHJJI010000138.1 coordinate 87,123, forward strand.
CAAAACCCAGGTGGTCGACCGAGGCGATATTGTCCAGAGTATCTCGGCCAATGGCACCCTGAGCCCGGTGGTGCTGGTGAACGTGGGCACTCAGGTGTCCGGCACGGTGAAGAAGCTCAATGCGGATTTCAACAGCCGGGTGAATGAAGGACAAATTCTGGTGGAACTCGATCCCGCCCTGTTCGATGCCCAGCTCAGGCAGGATCAAGCCAATATCGCCAATGCGGAGGCAAATCTTGTGCTGATGCGAGCCAAGGAGGAGCGTGCTCGTTTGTTGCAGCAGAAGGGTTTTATTTCTCAGGATGCCGTCGACCAAGCCAGGCAACAGCTGGACTCTGCTCTGGCGCAGCTCAAGCTGGCGCAAGCTCAGTTGACGCGCTCCCGAACCAACCTGAACTATTCCGTAATCCGTTCCCCGATTTCCGGTGTGGTGGTGGCGCGCACCATCGATGTGGGCCAGACGGTCGCGGCCAGTTTCCAGACGCCGACGTTGTTCCAGATTGCCGGCGATCTCAAGCAGATGCAGATCGAAACCAGCGTGGCCGAGGCGGATATCGGCAACCTCAATATTGGCCTGGAGGTGCGCTTTACCGTCGACGCCTTTGCCGACCGGCAGTTTGCTGGCAAGGTCAAGCAGATCAGGCTTAACCCCACAGTGCAGCAGAACGTAGTGACCTACAACGTGGTGGTGGCGGTGGACAACCCGGATGAAGTGTTGTTGCCGGGCATGACTGCTCACGTCCAGATCATCGTTAGCCGCCACGAAAACGTACTGCGCGTGTCGAATGCTGCACTGCGCTTCAAGCCGCTGAAAGAAGAAGGCGACGAGGCCGCCGGCAAGAACAACAAGAAAGCAAAAGGGCGCGGCGGCGCTACCGTTTACCGGCTCGATCAAGGGAAGCCGAAGCCAGTGAAGATCAAGGCCGGCATATCTGATGGCTCCTACACTGAAGTGCTGGGCAACGAGATTATAGCCGGTGACCTACTGGTCACGCGTGAACTGGGTGCCCGCAAGGAAAAAGAGGGTAGCTTCAGATTCAGGATGATGTAATGGCTGCTCCGCTGATCCGCGTCGAAGGCCTGCACAAACAATACGAAATCAAGGGTGGCCGTGCTGTTCCGGTACTTCACGACGTGAATTTGAGTATCGTCCCCGGCGAATTCGTCGCCATCATGGGCCCATCCGGTTCTGGCAAGTCCACCTTCATGAATATCCTCGGCTGCCTCGACACGCCCACCAGCGGGCATTATTTCCTGAATGGTCGGGATGTCGCAAAGCTGAATCCGGATGAACTCGCTCATCTGCGCAATAGCCTGATTGGATTCGTGTTCCAGGGTTTTAACTTGTTAAAGCGCGTCACCGCGCTGGACAACGTCGCGCTGCCGCTGCTTTACGCCGGTCTGGGGCAGGCTGAGCGGCGTGAACGCGCCCTGGAGGTCCTGCGTCAGACCGGCCTGGAAAAATTTCCCCTGTCGCTACCGAATCAGCTTTCCGGCGGCCAGCAGCAGCGCGTCTCCATCGCCCGTGCGTTGATCAACCACCCGCCATTGATTCTGGCCGATGAACCGACTGGCAACCTGGATACCCACACCAGCCAGGAGATCATGGAGATATTCACCCGCCTCAACCGCGAACAGGGTATGACCGTCATCCTGGTAACCCACGAACTGGAAATCGCCCGCTATGCTCACCGGATGGTGCGTTTCGTGGATGGGCGGGTGGAACGTGATGGAGAGGTGTCATGAAGATCGTGGCGATCTTTGCCGAAGCCTGGCGCGCGATGGCGATGAATGGCCTGCGTACCGCCCTGACCATGCTCGGCATGGTGATCGGTGTGGCGGCAGTGGTGCTGATGCTCGCCGTCGGCCAGGGGGCGCAATATACCGTCAACCAGTCCATCGCCTCGATGGGCAGCAACCTGCTCATTGTGCTGTCCGGCGCCAGTACTTCAGGAGGGTTGCGCTTCGGCTCGGGCAGCGTGCCTACCCTGACCGTTGGCGATGCGCAGGCGCTCGCCCAAATCCCGTCGGTCAAGGCGGTTTCCCCCTCCTATCCAGGCAACGCCCAGATGGTTTATGGCTCTAACAACTGGAGCAGCATCGTCACCGGTTCCACGCCAGATTACTTTACGGTGCGTAACTGGACGCTGGATTCCGGCCACCTCTTCGAGGAAAGCGATGTGCGCGGCGCAACCAGGGTGGTCGTGCTTGGCCAGACAGTGGCGAAGAATCTGTTCGGTGAGGAGGATCCCACCGGCAAGACTATCCGTATCAAGAATATGCCTTTTCTGGTGGTCGGATTGCTTGCCGCAAAAGGACAAAGCCTGGACGGGCGTGATCAGGATGATACTGCCGTGGTGCCGGTCACCACCGCCCAGCGCAAGCTTTTTGGCAACCAGTTCCCGGGCACGGTACGCTATCTTATGGTTCAGGCAGGATCAACCGAAACGATGGATGAAGCGGAACGAGAAATTGCCCAGTTGTTGCGCCAGCGCCATCGTCTGGCCGAAGATGCGGAAAACGATTTTACCGTCCGCAACCTGACATCGGTGGCGCAATCCGCCGCCGGATCGGCGCAAGCCATGTCCTTCATGCTCGGGGCTATTGCCTCCATTTCCCTGCTGGTGGGCGGAATCGGTATTATGAACATCATGCTGGTATCGGTCACCGAGCGGACGCGAGAAATCGGCATCCGCATGGCGATCGGTGCACGCCGCCGCGACATCCTGTTGCAATTTCTGCTTGAAGCGCTGATTATTTGTACAGTCGGTGGGTTGGTTGGCGTTCTCCTTGGTGTAGGGGGTGCCTGGCTGGTCAGTTCGATGGCGGAAATGGCAGTGGTGGTCACGGTGTGGTCAATACTGCTGTCGTTTCTGTTCTCTGCTGCGATCGGAATATTTTTCGGTTATTACCCGGCACGCCGGGCGGCAATGCTCAAGCCAGTGGAGGCGTTGCGGTATGAATAATAAAAGTTCCGATACTGTCTGGCACCTTGTCACGGTAACAAGTGCCGGACCAGAGAGTAGCTAATTGACTACCTGCAGAATTAACGGAGCAATTCCAAACCCCATAATGAGTATATGATTTTAAATCCCCTGCGCATCTTTGCCGATATCTGGCGCCATCGCTACCTGCTTGGCCAGCTCATCAAGCGGGATGTGCTGTTGCGCTACCGGGGGGCGATGTTCGGCGTGTTGTGGATTTTTATCAGTCCGCTGCTGATGCTGGCGATTTTTGCCTTCATTTTTGGCCAGATTTTCCAGGCTCGCTGGCCTCAGCAAGAAACAGGCATGCCTTTCTGGCTGCTGCTTTACAGCGGCCTCATTGCTTTCAATATTTTCGCTGAAACCGTTTCTCGCTCGCCAACATCAGTGCGCAGCTATCCCAGCTTCGTGAAAAAGATCATCTTCCCGGTGAACATACTGCCCGTGGTTCCGCTTGGCGCCGCCTTGGTACATGGGGGATTCAATTTCTTGATCCTTATCGCCGCCCTCGCCTGGACCGGTCACCTGCATGTTGGAATCCTGCTGTTTCCTCTGCTGATAACGCCCCTGGTATTGCTTGCTTTAGGGTTTTCATGGTTCCTTTCCGCCTGGGGGGTTTTTATCAAGGACATGACCCAGATTGTGCCAGTATTCATACAGATGCTGCTATTCCTGTCACCGGTGTTCTACCCGGTAGGTGCTGTCCCGGCTACGTTACGCCCTTTTTACCAATATAGCCCTCTGGGTGCAGTGATCGAGACTTCTCGTGCCGTAGTCTTCGGTCAGCCGGTTGAATGGGGCTCATGGGGAGTAGCATTTGGCTTCTGCCTGGGGGTGTCGATCCTGGGTTATGCCTTTTTCCAGTACAGCCGGGAGGAGTTTGCCGATGCCCTGTGACGACATCGCCATCTCGGTAAGCAATCTCAACAAGACCTACCGCCTATTTGGTCACCCGGGCGATCGCATTAAGCAGGCGCTGACCTTTGGCTTGAAGCGCTACCATCAGGAATTCACCGCCTTGCAGGGCATCTCCTTCGACATCAAGAAGGGGGAGACTGTGGGCATCATTGGCCGTAACGGCTCTGGCAAGAGCACCCTGCTTCAACTGCTCTGCGGCATCCTCAAGCCCACTTCCGGCACGGTGCAAGTCAATGGTCGCGTTTCAGCCCTGCTGGAACTGGGCGCGGGTTTCAACCCGGAGTTTACCGGCCGGGAGAACGTCTATTTCCAGGGGGCAGTACTGGGGTTCACCGAAGCCCAGATGGACGAGCGCCTCGATGACATTGCAGCTTTCGCGGATATCGGGGAATTCATCGATCAGCCGGTAAGAATCTACTCGAGTGGGATGTTTGTAAGGCTAGCCTTCGCTACGGCCATTGCCGTCGAGCCGGATATACTGATAATAGATGAGGCATTATCTGTTGGGGATATGGCTTTCCAAGCAAAGTGTCTGCGTAAGATTTCCGCACTCCAATCGAATGGAGTCACTATTCTGCTGGTCACTCACAATACCGACCAAGTCACCTCCCATTGCAATCGGGGCTTGCTAATGGACAGGGGACGCCTAAATCTCGATAGCTCTGCAAAGGAATGCGTTTTCGCCTACAAGCAGTTGCTTACATCACCCAAAACCAACAGCACAATTTCTGTGCCAAATGTTTCCGCATTACAACTGCATCAAGCGATTTATACGCCACCTCCTCATAACGGTGGAAGTATTGGAACTGGCCAAGCGCAGTTCCTTGAAATAAGCATCCACGCTGATGATGGCACTCCTGCGGCAATATTGTCGCGTAATTTGGAATTCGAGATACGGGCGCGCGTCAGGTTCCTGGATGCGTTGCATTCACCCCTGGTCTTTTTTACCATCAACGACACCAAAGGAATGGTGCTCTGTGGTATGTCAAGTTTCGCCAAAGGAATCGACTTAGGAAATGTAAAAAAGGATACCGTACTTGACATTACCTTTAGCCAGTTGATGCTACTCAACGCTGGCGAATATTTTCTTTCGCTCGGATGTCAAACGCTGGATGCAGAGGGATATTTGTCCCACGACCTGCGTTGGGAGTGCATGACATTACAGGTCATAGCTGATTCCCCGCGCCCCGGCGTTTTCGACCCTCAATCTTTAATCAGCTGGACGATAGAAGAATTCGCGCCTGCTGCCAGAGAGTAATCTCATGACGCCCATCCCTGTTCTCAGCACCATCGTCCTAAACTGGAACCGGCGGGATTTGCTTGAGCGCACGCTCCGAAGTTACCTAGCCACTGTATCCGTACCATATGAACTCATCGTGGTGGATAACGGCTCCACGGATGATTCATTATCGCTACTCGCCCACATTCGCGAGCAGCACCCCCATGTACATGTCATCCTCCTAGAAAATAATGAAGGAGGCGAGGCAATCAACAAAGGTATTGAGGCGTCACAAGGGGACTTAATTCACATCAGCGAGAACGACATCGAATACCTTCCGGGATGGACAGAAAAGGTACTCTCCGCATTCGCTGCGTTTCCCCGCTTAGGTCAGTTATCTCTCTTTGGACCGGTTCCCTCCGATGAAGAAATATGGGAAATAAAACCTTGTGCGCTCCTTCACTCAAAAGGGCGAGTCATCTACGAAGCTGCGGGCAATGTTGGCACCACTTGTGTCATTCCACGCACTGTGTGGATGCAGGGCATTCGCATAAGTTCCATCAGAGATGAGAAAGGCACCGTGCTTTTTCCCGATGATGGAAAACTTTCCGGCGAAATAAAACAACTCGGCTACCTCATAGCTTGGTCAGATCACTATCTGGTGAAGAATCTAGGCCATACCTTGGAGGAATTCCAGAAGCGACTCGACTATTATCGGCAAGGCTATGAGGCAAAAGCCTGGCTTGGCCAAGAGGGCTGGGCCAATCGGATTGCACAATGGGAATCCACGCCCAAACCGGATAGATCCTCCCGGTTATTTCCGGGACACAAAATCTCACCGGAAAAAAGTACCGCCCGCCCGGACTGTCCCCAACCGCAACTCTGGTCGATGTTCGATGGTTGGACAGGTGAGATGGAAACCATCGAATTTCTCCATGCACTGGTTCGTCTTGCGAAACCGGGCTACTGTGTCGAAACTGGAACATGGCTCGGATATAGTTCGGAAGCAATCGGCCTAGCGCTTCGTCAAAACGGACAGGGAACGTTGGATACCATAGAATACGACCCCCAGGTGGCTACCGCTACACGAGAGCGCCTGGCTTCACTGGCAGATATCGTTGAAGTTCACAACTGCTCCAGCCTAGAATTCACCCCGCGCCATCCCATCGATTTTTTACTCCTGGATTCTGCCCTCACAATCAGAATTGAGGAATTCGAGCGATACCGTCGACATCTCAAACCCAGTGCACTTGTTATTTTTCACGACACACGCATAAACAATTACCAACTGGAGCATATGGCCATGCCCTATATCAAAGGCGGCATATTGAGCGCAATAAGCTTAGCCATCCCTCGAGGTCTGCTGCTATGTCAATACAAAGCTTTGCCTTTTCACGGTCTGCGGCTTTTTCTTGGAAAATTGCGGCTTAAGCTCTTAAACGCATATGCACGGTTTGTTCGCTGATGCCAAGTCAAGCCATTTTCGTCCTCGGTATGCATCGTAGTGGCACATCAGCCCTGACCGGAGTATTGAGCTTGTTAGGCGCAGATCCCGGACCTTCTTTGATGCCCAGCCACGAAAGTATCAATCCCAAGGGCTTCTGGGAGCACGAAGATATTGTCGCTATCCACGACAGACTGCTGGAGGCCTTGGGTTCCTTCTGGCACGATGAGCGTGATTTGCCGGAGAACTGGTGGCAGTTCCCGGTGGTCATACTTTTTCGCCGTGAAGTGATTGAAGTGCTGCGCCGCGACTTCGGCCAAAGCCCCCTGTGGATAGTCAAAGATCCTCGCATGTGCCGCCTGCTGCCACTATGGCTGGATATCTTGCATGAGGTGGGGTGTGCACCTTATTTTGTCATCGGCTTGCGTAGCCCATTCGAGGTGGCACGCTCACTGGAGCGGCGCGATGGGTTTTCGGAAGCCAAGTCTTGCCTGCTCTGGCTGGAGTACCTGCTGGAAGCTGAACGGTGGAGCAGAGCTTATCCGCGGGTAGTCGTCACCTACGATCAACTTCTGGCCGACTGGCAGGCCACGTCTCGTCAAATTGCGGAAGGCCTTGGTCTATCCTGGCAGTCCAGGGTAGAGGACGTTGCTGCTCGGATCAACGCCTTCCTGGAGCCGACCCTGCGGCACCACCATGCCTTGGAGCAACCAGCGCGCCCGATCCTTTTAGCAAAACTTGCTGATGAGGCGTACAGGACAGCTATAAATACCCCACCCGACCAGCTTGACAATGCCTTGGCCAGCATTGGCGAAGAGGTGGCGCAAGCGAGCCGCCTCATTGCTCCTTGGGTCACCCAGATTGTCGCTATGTCAAAGTTGCTACGGGAACATCAGGAGCGAGAAACCCATCTGCACGCAGAGATAAAGCGGGTAAAGTCAACCGTTTCCTGGCGTATCACCAAGCCCCTGCGAGTTATCTGGAATCTCTTGCGTAAGATTTTTCCTGGACGAACAGTTAATTTATGAAGTGGAATGATCTGGATCCAGATCGGAAGGACAGAAAGTTAACTCTTCCTGCCATATTGGCTTCCTTGATCCGCAAAAGACGTCTGAGCGAATTGCTAAGCAAGGCGTATAAACTTTGGAAGCGTGCTGGCTGGATTGGGATATATCAGCGACTGGCAATGCTCGGACATAGTTACAAGCAATGGGTCAGATTGTACGATGTATTAAATCATGATGATCGGCAGATGATTCTTGATCATATTGCCAAACTTGAGCAAAGGCCCTGTATTTCCGTTCTAATGTCCACCGGCAACCTATCTGAGCGCTACCTGAGGGATGCCATTGAATCGGTCAGAAAGCAACTTTACCCTAACTGGGAACTGTGTATTGCTGAGGATACTGCGTCGACAGCGAATATGCATGCTGTTTTAGAGGAATACACAAACCTGGATGCCCGAATTCGGATGACGCGCCGGGAAAAGGGTCGCTGTATTTCGGCCGCATTTAATAGTGCTTTAGAAATAGCGAGCGGTGAATTTGTCACGCTCTTGGATTGCCATGACGAGTTGTCACAACACGCGCTCTACATGGTTGCTGTCGCCGTCAACGAGAAACCGCAGGTTGACCTGATATATAGCGACGAGGACAAGATCGACGAAAAAGGTGGTCGTTGCGATCCGTATTTCAAGCCTGATTGGGATCCGGATCTATTCGTTGCACAGAACGTGGTGAGTCATCTGAGTGTCTACCGTACATCGATTGTGCGCGATGTAGGAGGCTTCAGAGTCGGTTATGAAAGCTGGGATCTGACCTTGCGGGTAAGCCAGCGTATTCCAGCAGCAAATATTCATCATATTCCCCATGTTCTATATCACGGGCGCATTATGCCTAGCCCACCCTCAATAGAGGCTGAGGAGAATGGCGATGTAATGCACATAGGTACAGCGACGATTGGAGACTACCTTGCAAGGTCTGGGAGGGAGTCGAAGGCGGTACCGATTATGGGTGGTTGTTTTCGAATAAAGGATCAAGTGCCTATCCCCGTGCCATTGGTCAGCATCATTATTCCAACGTATAACGGCTTGAGTTTGCTAATTCGTTGCATCGACAGTATCAAGGAGAAAACCAGTTACCCTAATTACGAGATTCTCGTAGTGGATAACCGTTCTGACGATAATAAGACGCTGGAATATTTCGACTCTCTGGAGAAAGAAGGGGTCGCTCGGGTTCTCAAATACAACTTTCCCTTCAATTATTCGGCGATTAATAATTTTGCGGCGAGGGTAGCTAAAGGAGAGTTCCTTTGCCTGATGAATAACGATATCGAGGTGATTTCAGGGGATTGGTTAGAAGAAATGGTCAGTCAGGCGGTCAGACCAGGTATTGGTGCCGTCGGGGCGATGCTTTATTACCCGGATAATGCAATTCAGCACGCTGGCGTACTTGTCGGCATGGGTGGTGTAGCGGGGCATCTATATGCAGGGTCTTTGCGAGGCACCCAAGGATACAAATATCGTGCCTGCCTGGCCCAAACTCTTTCGGCTGTGACAGCAGCATGCCTCGTGGTAAGAACGCAGATCTATTTGGAAGTGGGAGGTCTAGACGAAAAGAACCTTGCGGTTGCTTTCAATGATGTGGACTTTTGCTTACGAGTGAAGGAGGGCGGATATCGTAATTTTTGGACTCCTTTTGCAGAGTTTTATCATCATGAATCAGCTTCGCGTGGGTTGGATGACCATGGAGAAAAGTTAGTACGTTTCCAAAGTGAAATCGCCTATATGTGTTCCCGCTGGGGGCATGTGCTTGGAAATGATCCCGCCTACAATCCTAATCTTACCTTGGATTATGCATACCCCCTCCCTTCATTTCCACCACGTATTGAGAAACCTTGGCGAAAATAATCTGCGTAACTTAATCTGTACGAAGTAGCCACTTTCGCCGACAAGGACCCAAGCGGCGGAATATGCCATCCGCGATTCCCGCTGAAAACGCCCGCACTTTCAAAAGCCTGTTTTCTTCCAGAATGGTCATGTACCCAAGGCCCAGTATCAATCGCACAAAACGGCGCAGGCACCACCCCGGCTCCTGTCGCCAATATGTCGAGATGGTAACCATGCTATTCCGGGCAATATAGTATTTGCGCAGTGGCGCATGGCTCGGCAGAATGCCGAGCAACGGCAGTCGCACCCCTCCCGGTCCGCCGACGCTGTGTTCCATCACCGGCTTGCGGCTTATTACTACCCGATAGCCGTGGGCGCGCACGCGCAAGCAGAATTCGTGATCCACTTGGTCGATGAAATAGTCCTCGCGAAAGCCTCCCACCCCACGGGCTACATTTGCATCAACCAGGCTGCCGGAGGTAATGACTGTTTTTTGTTCCAGGCATTCCGTCTCTCCGTCGGCGGGGACCTTCAACTGGTGGTTCTGGGCATCGAAATAGTTGCCACCAATCACCGCGGCTTTGGGATCGCAAGTCTCGTGTACCTGGAGTAGGGTCGCCACCATATCGGAATAGCACAGAGTGTCCTGATCGAGGGTAAGCAGCCACTTGCATCCGATCTGCAACGCATGTTCGAGGCCTTGGTTCAAGGCCGCCGCGATGCCCGCGTTCCGATGATTCTCGATGAGATGAATCTGGCCCTCACGCGCTCTCAGCTCCATGAACTCCCGCGCGCATCCCGGTGCCGGCGTATTGTCCACCACCACCAGTGCACCGACTTGGGGGAGGAGGCTTTTCAGGCGTTCCGCGAAATATTTGTCCGGAAAATACGCCACTACCACCGCGCACACGGCTTCTGCGGCTACTTCCGGGGGGAATGCAGGGAAGGGCAAGGTTCGGTGTTCCTGTGTCACGCTTCGTCCAGTAATTTTGTCCAGGTGCGACGCAATCCCTCTTCCAGGTCTACCTGCGGCACCCACCCCATTTCGCGGCGGATGCGGTCGATACCCAGTACTACTGCTTTGACATCCCCTCCCCGGGCGGGGCGGTAGTGAAGTTCCAACTGCCGGCTGGTAACCCGCTCTGCCAGTCTGCAAAGTTCGTTGAGAGAATGCCCCTCACCGCTGCCTACGTTGAAGGTGCCGGATGCGGGGTGGTGCAGCGCCTTCAGGCAGGCTTCGACGAGATCGTCGATGTAGAGGTAATCCCGCACTGTTTCGCCATCGCCCCAGATTTTCATGGGGGTGCCGCGCAGCAGGTGCTCCAGCAAAGTCGGAATCACGCCGAAGCCGGTCTTGAATGGTTGGCCTGGCCCGTAGGCGTTGGAAGGGCGCAGGATAGTGACCTTATGCCCCTGCCTGGCAAATACCCCCAGGAAGTGCTCCGCAGCGGCTTTGCCTGCCGCGTGGTAGGACAGCGGCACCAAACCATGTTCTTCGGTCACGGGCAAGGTTTCCGGATTTCCGTAAATCGCACCACCGGAGCTCAAGTAGACCAGCGGAATCGTCGGACAGGAATCCAACGCATGCATTAATTGCAGCAAAGGGCGGAGGTTTTCTTCTGCTTCCCGTAGCGGTTCGCGGGAATAGGTTCCCGGGGTGGATGTGGTGGCGAGATGAATCACGGCATGGCAGTCCGGCAACACATCACTCAGGAGTGCGGCATCGGACAGATCGCTCTTCCGCCAGATTACGCCGGGAAGGGCGTGGGGCGGTGCGTTTCGCGCTACCACCATGGCCTTTTTGCCGAGCTCGGTAAGACGCCTCGCCAAGGCCTGGCCGATAAATCCGCCCCCCAGGAGAAGGAAATGGCCGCCCATCAACGCGCCACCAGCTGCTGATAGAGCGCGGCATAGCGATCCGCACAATCGTCCCAATCACCGATAGCTTCCTTGATGCATCGGCGCGCTTCTTCGCCGACGCGCCGATTGGCAGGCATATCTTCCAGAGCGGCAAAGGCCTCTTCCAGATGGCTGCGCTCCTGCACTAGCCAGCCAGTTTCCCGATGCCGAACAAAATCCCGATGGGCCGGCAAATCCGAGGCAATTATCGGCAGGCCGGCGGCCATGGCTTCCAGCATGACTTGGGGGCGGCCCTCATCATGCCGGCTCAGAGTGATCAGACCGGTGGCGCGGGGGAACCATTGGTCCCTCAATTCGGCCGGATAGGTGGGGCCGTGCCAGACAACCCAAGGAGGTAATTCCAGGTTTTCCTGCATTGGACCGAAAAGGTGAAGTTGCCGTTGGGAACCAAACATCCCTTCGCCCCAGGCGAACAGATCTCCGATTTTATTCCGGGTGAGCCGGGTGACGGCGAGCCAGCAACCGTTTTCCGCACCACTACGGTCTACCTCGAACCAGCGACGGTTAACGCCGAAAGGGACCGCTTCCACGTTGGCCACGTCGCCGAAATTGGCCTTCAGTCGGGGAACCATCCATGACGCATTGGGAGCCAGCACCGTCGGGCGTTGCTGGAAAACCGCTCGCAGCATGGCCCTCATGCCGGGTTTGTTCAGCAGGCCGTAATCGCTGCCCAATACGGTGACCAGGGTCGGGGTGGTAGTGCCCCACAGGGGAAGTGCGTTCTGAAGCCAGTTTACATGAACAACGTCATGCCGCGATTGGCGGTAAACTCGACGCAAGCGTCTCAGTAGATTGAACAGCATGGCAAGGCTGCTGAAGTTTTTCTTGCGCAGGAGATGGGCAATTCCCCCTTCTCCCAGCATGTCATGGAGGAAGCGTGCATCGCCGCTCAGTAAAGCGTTTTCGACTCCATGCGGCAATTCGCCCGGCGGTGCCCACAGTTCAAGGGAAAGATCGCAATGTCCGGCCAGAGATTCCGCCATGTCGTAAATGAAACGTCCGCGCCAGTCCTGCAAATTCTCCGGGTAGGAGGTGCTGACCATGAGGACGTTCAAGCTAACTTCCCTTATCGTCTGTGCGGTCGATGTCTTTATAATGAAGAGCAGAAATCTGCTCCGACACGATGCCGATAAGAAAGGTGAGGATGGCCGAAATGAACAGCAAGGCGCTCATGTTCGTGAAGCGCCCCGTGGTCAGGTAGGTATAGAGGTAGTAGCACATTCCTGTCCAGAAGAAGGCTGCACTGATGGGAATGAATAATTTCTGAGGGGAGTAGAGAGTGCCAACTTTGATGATGATCAGTATGAACCTCACGCCATCGCGTATCGGGCGGATATGGCTCTTGCCGGTTGAGCGCTGCGGCGTGTGAATGGGCACATAGCTGACGTTAAATCCGGCACGGAAAAAACTCATGGTGATGGTAGTCGGGTAAGAAAAACCATTTGGCAGGAGGTACAGAAATTTTCGGAATTTGTCTGCCTTGACGACCCGAAAACCCGAGGTCAGATCCTCTACGGGTTGTTGCACCATCCATGAGGCAAACCGGCTGAACAGATCGTTAGCCACGGCCCGATGTTTGCTGGCCTGGGAGCCGCTGGTTCGCGCACCCACCACCATGTCGTAGCCTTCAGCGAATTTCTCCAGCAGGAGGGGGATGTCTTCTGCTTTGTGTTGGCCATCGGCATCCATGAAAATCAGAATTTCTCCATTCGCAGCGCGCGCTCCGGATTTAACTGCCGCTCCATTTCCTTTGGGGTAGGGGTGGCTTATGACTCGCACCGGGAACTCCTTGCACACGTCCAAGGTATCGTCCACCGAGCCATCGTTGACGACAATGATTTCCGTTCTAGGTATATGTGCCATGATTTCCGGCAACAAAGTGCGCAGGCGGGCTGCTTCGTTTCTTGCCGGGAGGATAATGCTTATAGAATCTGACATGATCTCTTTCGAATAATGCCGTGCAAGGTCTTATTTGGATAGTGCTGTTTTGGGCCGAATTTCCGGCGGCAAATTGTCAAACTCCGAGATTACCTGATTTCTGAGACTACCAGTGAGTAGTGGGTTCAACAATGCGGCATGGTAAAGGCGTTCCACAACTTCCGCACTGACTGCGCATTCGCCGTTGGCAATACACCTTACCACACCGATGAGGGAATTTTTGTTCGGCGGGCCGAAGGGAACTGTCGCAAGGCGTTGCTCCAGCGTTGCAAGCAATGCTTCATCAATTGGCATCTTCCTTTCCGCATTCGCCGCCAGCATCCCGGTCAGCCCGGCAATATTTGACGGCGCATTCTCCGTAGCCTGACGGAAATGGAACATGGCCTTGTTATAGAGATCAATTTCATCCTCAAGTGAAGTTGGTGGGAGATAAAAGTAAAGGGTAGCTAAGTCAGTATGCGCCCGCACTGAGTGTGGATGCCGCTCCACTTCCAGCATGCGCATCATGAGCGTATCTCCCCATTGTTGGGCGCGGGTGGCGGTCAGTCCGGCAAACAGGAAGACCAGCAGCAAAAATGCCCCCCGGCGCACGCGCACACTGGGCAAATGAAGCCGTGGGTTTAATGCGTAATAGGTCAACGGTAGCAGGATGCCTAACATAGGCAAATAGTTGCGGTGTTCGAAGGCGAGTTCCAGCGGGATGATAGTAGACTCCATGGCGTGGCCAACGAAAAAAAATACAATCCCAAAGGTAATCAGGGGGTGCTTGTTGCGCAACGCGAAGGCACCCGCCGCGAGCAAGAGTAATCCGGCCATGGCGGGCAATGTTGTCCAAGGTGAAAACAGGCCCCGCGAAATCAGGAAGTCGTCATGGTGCAACCCCATCTCGCCCATGCTCGGCAACACGATCATGTGCAGGTAAAACCACAGCACGCGCGCTTCGGTCATCAAGCGCTCGGTCAGCGAAAAATCGCGCCACGCATAGCCGCCCAGAATCAGGCTGGGGTTATTCAAGACGTAAAATAGTCCAACTAGCACCGGAATCACTGCCGACAGGCCGACAATCGCCACCAGCATGCGCTTGGAATCCTGGTCGGGAGTGCTCCAGCGAAGCAGAGTCGCTTCGGTGGTAAAAATGAGCAAGGGCAGCAGGACTCCATTCTCCTTGCACAGCGCGGCAAGTGGCGTAAAAACGACCAAGGCTGCACCAATCGCAAAAAAACCAGACCTGTTTCCATCCAGCAGTTTGTTTCTGCCATACAAATACAGCACCAAACCGGCAAGTGTGAATAATGCCGCAAGACTGGTCATACGCTGTACCGCATAAAGCACGCCAGTCAGGTTGAATGGGTGCAGTAGCCAAGTCGCGGCAACGGCGATCCCAATCCACGATGCAGCATTGTCGTTCGTTTCCCCGCGAATGCGCAGATGCAGCCTGAGCAATAACCTCACCAGCATAAATACTAGCATCCCGTTGATCAGATGGATCGCTAGATTGATCGCCTTGAAGTAATAAGGGTTCATGCCGAAAAAATAATGATTAACAGCAAAGCTGGCCATGCTGATGGGGCGGCTTAATGGGCTGGTTCCGCCAGAGGATGCGGCCAGCCAGAGGGCGGAAAAATCCAGCCGCTCAATTTTCAGAAAAGGATTGATGCCGATGTTGGCCCCGTCGTCGGAAATGAAATGCCCCGTCAACCCCGGCAGATAGCAGGCCACGGTAAGGGCAAGAATGCAAAACAACAGGGCGGGTTTAATAAGGGGTTTTAGCATGGCTGTAAAAAAGGGGGCTTACGCCCCCTTTTTTTGTCGGATTAAATCAAGTAAAGATTAAGACTTCGGCCAGTATTTTGAAGGAATAGAACCACCAACGGTCCACGTTGTCCCTGCAGCAGAGCAGGCTGGTGTCCACGTAATATTTCCAGCGGGCAGTCCGGTCCCTGTTGTTTTTGTTGTAGCTGTAACTACACCGCCGGCACTCGTGAAGGTGTTGGCGACGGCAGGATCAGCATATTTTGCGGCGGCGGGTACAGTGGGCTGAGCTGCAGCGAGAGAAGCGCCAGTCAAAGCCGCCCAAGTGCCACCCACGTCACTGCAGTAAACGCCGACAGCCGTCCGGGCCGGGCTGGTCACGCTGGTCAGTTCCGAAAGCTTGGACTTGATGGTGTAATCCGTGTAAGCCGGAATCGCCACCGCAGCCAGAATGCCGATAATCGCGACCACGATCATCAGTTCGATCAGGGTAAAACCTTGTTGTACTTTTTTCATGTCGAGCTCCTTGTTGAATGGTCAAATTGCTAACACTTGGAAGTGTCTGGTATTTAACAGAGCAATCTGCGTGCCAGTTTGATTGACAGGGTTTGGAGCCCTTATTTTATTGAGGGTAGTGCATGTGGAGGCTGAATGTCTGGATTGCCGTTGTAGAAGTTCAGTTGATCTTCGGCACAATGTGACGTTTCTCGTCACATTGTGCATTAAACAGCAAGCTTTGGGATATTCATCACATCCACTTCGTCGATTTGCTCTACATCGAAAATCTGCTTGGCATACGCCAGATACACTTTATTCCCTGATATAAAAAAGCATTATTTAATGCACACCACTCTCGCCGTCTTCTCCAGTAGCATAAATTGCCAGACGGCCTGCTTCGAACAGAGCGCAGATGTCCGCGCTGAGCTCCAGCATGAGCTCGTCGACATTGTGGGTCGAGTGGATCTTGTTGGTGACTGCCTGCAGCTTCCTGGTGAAAGCCAGCTTGTCGCTGATATCGGCAACCGAGTCGTCAAGTTTTGTCCCGGTTTGTTCCGTCGCAAAAGCCATAAAGAGGTCACTCAGGAGATCTCTTGTCGTGCATTTAAAATTCAATGATCTGGTTGTTTTGCAGCATGCGTGGTTTGAATTCCGCCGCGTCCCGTTCAATTTCGCTCATGATGAGTTCGATTTCACCCGGTTTCAGGTGTGTCACGTAAATGTGAGCGGGTTTTTTCAGTTTCTTGAGTTCCTCAACGAGCAAGCTGGGAACCAGGTGCTTGGATGCCACCGCCAGGTCAAGCGCCTTATTGGAGAACGCGGTTTCGATAATCAGATGGCTCAGGTTCTCAATACTGTTTACTGCCTGCCACAGTTCATCATTGACCGTGGTGTCCCCGCTGAATACCAGGCTGTGCAGGCCGCTATCAAGCTGAAATCCCACCGCCGGAACCACATGGCTGGCTGGCAGGGAGGTGATTTTGCATTCACCAAGAGCGATGGTTTCGCCCACGGAGAGGGGTTCGTAGGCCATGAAAGGCTGGTCGCTCGAGGGGATAAGGTTGAAATCGGGCCAGATCAGCCAATTGAAGATATGCTGCTTCAGGATGTTCAGGGTCTCTGCGGTGGCGTGCAGGGTAATTGGCTTGCCCCTCATCCATCCCACTGTATCAACCAGAAAAGGGATGCCACACAATGTGGTCGAGGTGGGAGTGCGTAATGAAAATATGATCGATCAGCTTCAATTCGTCCACAGACAAATTCATCACCCCCGTTCCCGCATCGATCAGAACATCATGGTCGAGCAGAAAGGAGGTGGTGCGCAAATTGCCTCCTATGCCTCCGCTGCAACCTAATACTTTTAACTTCATTGGGCGACCATTATTTGGTTTTCAAGGGGTTGGGAACGGCGAGCTTTTTCGGGGCTGTTTCCAGCTTCACTTCAGGTAGAACTCCATTTTTACTCCGGCCAGTTCGATTACATCATGATCCTCCAATTGGCGCGGATGGGCGTCGAGGTCCTGGCCGTTCACTGTCGGATAGTGATCGCCCTGAACATGGGTAAGGAAATAGCCGTGGGGGCGTCGGGTGATGACCGCGACTTGAACGCCGGGCTTGCCCAGCGAGGTCAGAGTCTTGGTCAGCGCCAGTTCTTTGCTCGCGTTCGGGCCATTCAGAATCTGGACAACGCCATGGGATTCCATAGCTTCTGAGGGAGGTAAGTCGGTCTCGGTGGCGATTTTGGCACGCCGTGCTGTTTCGGCGCGCTGTGCCTCTTCGGGCATGATCAGGGGAATGGTGTGAGCCATCATGTCACTGGTCGGTATTTCGCCAGACAGCATGGTCGGAATTTGATTTGGGTGCAAGAATGGGGGTTTTTCAAATACTTGCGCCCCTGTTTCGTGGGCTTCTATCTTGCTGCCGAGCTCCTGAACGTTGACATACTTCAGACGGTACTTGCCGATCTCAATCTCATCTCCGTGGTGCAATGCGTGTTTCGTGATCGGTTGCTCGTTTACCAGGGTGCCATTGGTGCTACCCAGATCTTCAACGAAAAATTCATTGTTGACCGTGGTGATGGCAGCGTGTTCGCCGCTAATCGCCAGATTGTCGATAGGGATGTTGTTGTGCGGATTGCGTCCAATGGTGATCCGCTCCTTGTCGATCTCGAATTCACTGAGCAGCAGGCCGTCCAAGGTAATAATCAGCTTCGCCATGTGTTTCCTCGTTTCTAAATTTATTTCTTGAGCCACGCAGAAAGCCAGGCAAAAAAGCCGCGTCTGGCTGGAAAATGACGCAATACCCGTACCAGAATAACCGAAACATTGTCCCGTCCGCCATTATCGTTGGCCATCTGAACCAGTTGTTGCGCGGCCAGTTTGATGTTGGTGCCGAGCACGCTCAGGGTCAGCAGAATTTTCTCGTCGTCGACCATGTCGTTAAGCCCGTCGGAGCACAACAGGTAGATGTCACCGGGCAGGGCATCGTGCTCCTGGACTTCCACATTTACCATGGGGTCGACGCCGAGTGCGCGCGTCACCAGATTCTTGTTGCTGGACAGGAGCGCCTCTTCCCGGCTGAGCATGCCGCTGTCGATCTGCTCCTGCAGCAGGGAATGGTCGCGTGTGATTTGTTCGAACTGTGCGTGCTCAATTCCCTTTTGTCTATAGCGATACAGCCTCGAATCGCCGACATGGGCGACGATGACGCGATTGTCGTGGAATAGTGCGCATACCAGTGTGGTGCCCATTCCCGAGAACTGTGGCTGGCTTTGTGCCGTCTGGTAGATCGCGCCGTTGGTTTTCTCGATTTCGCTTTTGACCAGCAGGCACTGATCCTGTTCCGGCGGTCTGGCATGCAGTGCTTTTTTCAGGCCATCTGCCAGCAGCGTCACGGTAATCCCGCTGGCCACTTCACCGGCATTGTAGCCACCCATGCCATCGGCCAGGATAGCGAAGCCGGCTTGATTGTCCGTGGTGATGCTGTCTTCGTTTTGCGAGCGGACCTTGCCGGGGTCGGTCAGGCTGACGATTTCGAGGGCCAGGCGTAGATCCATTTTTAGGGCTCGTTAATGAATAAGTTGGACATACGCTGGGGTTGGTTGGGGTGCAGTCCTAGGCGCGAGACGCGCCGTTGTGTCGGCACAACCAGCGGTTCGCAACACAGGAATGCACCCCAAACAGCCCCAGCCCGAAGGGTTGCCGCGTATTCGGGCGTCTGCGGTGTTGCAAGGCTTGCGAATGGAACAACCATTCGCCGCTCCTCGCGCCTTGCATCCATCCCGAATACGCGGCAACGTATGCCCAACTTATTCATTAACGAGCCCTTTCCTTGGCCGCGTAGGCAGCGCATGCCCGGATGGCACGCGCCAAGTCAGCCCCGGTTTGGAAGCGTAGTTCCGGCTGTTTCTGCAAAAAATCCAGTCCCAGCATACGGTTGGATGTCTGTACCCCCAGGTTGTAAGCCTTGCGTTGCAGACTTTGCAGCAGATCGGATCGGGCAGCGAAAAGAAAAGCGGGGGCAATCAGAAAACCCGGAAACCGGTCTGCTTTCCAGAAGGGTTGTTTCATCGAACTGCCTAGTTATTATCGATTGTTACCGTATGCGATCAATGAATTATTCCATGATTCTAATAAAACTGATAGCCTGTATAAATACGATGGAGCGAGCATGGATTTGATTCTGTGGCGGCATGCCGAGGCCGAGGATGGATTCCCCGACCAGGCGCGCAAACTGACCGAAAAGGGCGAGAGGCAGGCTTCGAGGATGGCTGCGTGGTTGAAAGCGCACCTGCCTGAGGGAGCGCGCATTATCGTCAGCCCGACCACGCGTACCCAGCAGACTGCTGCGGCGCTGACGCGGGATGGAATCATCGTCAAAGAGGTGGGGCCAGGCGCATCCGTGGCCGCCCTGTTAGGCGCCGCCGGTTGGCCGGATGCCAAGGGAGCCGTGGTCGTGGTAGGCCATCAGCCGACACTGGGGCAGGTGGCCGCCTATCTGCTCAGCAATACGCAGGAAAGCTGGAGCGTGAAAAAGGGTAGTGTGTGGTGGTTCACTAACCGCGCTCGCCTGGACGAGACCCAAACCATCCTGAAGGCGGTGATGTCGCCTGAATTTCTATGAAAACCATCCTGATCGCCAACCCCAAGGGCGGCAGCGGTAAAACCACGCTGGCAACCAATCTCGCCGGCTATCTGGCCAGCAAGGGTGGCCACGTGCTCCTGGTCGACCTCGACCGCCAGCGTTCTGCCAGCGACTGGCTGGGACGCCGGCCGGAATTTCTGCCCACCATTCGTGGCTGGAACAGTCAGCTCGACAAGAAAGCCATGGGCGAAACCAGGCCGGACTGGCTGGTGGGGGACTCCCCCGCAGGTATGCATGGCGACAAGCTGACCAATGCGCTCAAGCGCGCCGGGCAAGTGATTGTGCCGGTACAGCCGTCCGTGTTCGATATGGAAGCAACGCGAAATTTTCTCGAAGAACTGCGTGCGCAGAAATCGGTGCGCAAGGAAAAGATCGAAGTGGCGATGATCGGCATGCGCGTGGATGCGCGCACCCGTGCAGCAGCCGATCTCTCCTCGTTCCTCGATGAAGTCGGTTTTCCGGTACTCACCCTGCTGCGCGATGCGCAAATCTACGTCCAGGCTGCCGGCGAGGGTTTGAGCCTGTTCGATATGGCGCCATCGCGGATCGTCAGGGAGATGGAGCAGTGGCAGCCGCTGCTGGATTGGCTCGACGCGTGAGCAATACCGAAGTTGAACTCAAACTCCTGATCGATTCCTCCGATATTCCCAGGTTGCAGCGCCACTCCTTGCTCAAGGCACTATGCCCGTCTGGGCCGAAGACCCGCAAGCTCACCAGCATTTACTTCGATACCGATGATTATTTCCTGAAGAACCGGGGCATCGCTCTGCGCGTGCGCCGCAGCGGCCGGCAGTGGATCCAGACTGTCAAGGGCGGCGGCAGCGTGCAGGCCGGGCTGCACCAGCGCGACGAATGGGAAGCGCCGGTAGCTCACAGTACCCCGGACTTTACCAAGATCATTGATCCTGGTCTGATCCGGCTATTCGCCAGTGACGATCTGCGCCAGCGCCTGCATTCCGTATTCGTGACCGAGTTCAGCCGCACTATCTGGCTGCTGGAAACAGAAGCTGGCGATCAGGTCGAGATGGCGCTGGATCAGGGTGAAATCCGTTCCGACCAGGGCAGTGCGCCGATCTGTGAGGTGGAGCTGGAATTGAAGGTCGGTAACCCGGCGGTGCTTTACGAGTTGGCGCTGGCACTGCAGGAAGCCGTGCCGTTACATCCCGAGAACGCCAGCAAGGCCGACCGTGGATACGCTCTGTGCGCACCGCAGGAAGTGCCGCTGCCGGTCAGGGCAACGGCGCCTGAAGTGAGGCGGGAAATGACCGTGAACGAGGCGTTTCACGCCATTGCCTGGAATTGCATCGACCAGTTGCAAGGCAACCGGAATCGGCTGCTTCAGGGTTACGATCCCGAGCTTATCCACCAGATGCGGGTGGCGGTGAGACGCTTGCGCAGCGCGCTCGGCCTGTTCGCCGCAGCTGCCCCCGGCATACAGGATGCAGCGTTGACCGCAGAGCTGCGCTGGCTGGTCGGTGAACTCGGCCTGGCGCGGGACTGGGACGTGTTTCTCGGCGAAATGTTACCGCCAGTGGTTATGGCCTTGCCAGAGGAAGAAGGCCTGGTCTGGTTACAGCGGCAGGCTGAAAAGATTTGCCGTGAAAAACGCGAGCAGGCTTGTGTGGCGGCGGCCGGACAACGCTATAACGAAATCATGTTGAGGCTGGGTGCCTGGCTGTGGCGCGCGCCTTGGTGCACCTCGGAGGTCGCCGCAGACCTGGATATGCCGGTGTCTGATTTTGCTGCGAAAATGCTGGATCGGCGTTATCGTCAGGTGTGCCAACGCGGTCGCCACCTCAAGGCACTGACGGTGGCGCAGCGTCATGAGCTGAGGATCGCCGCGAAGAAGTTGCGCTATGCTGCGGAGTTCTTTTCCGGTCTTTATCCGGGCAAGACGACGAAGCGCTATATACAGGCGTTGTCGCGCCTGCAAGACGAGTTCGGGGCGCTCAACGACCAGGCCGTGGCCGGGACTTTGCTGGCGCAGATCGGCACGGGGAGTCGATTGCGCGATCGCGCCAGCGGCGTGATAATCGGCTGGTACGCCTGTAAAACTCACCTCCAGCTTGCCGATATGGCACAGGAATGGAAGCGCTTCAGGCATTGCAGGACTTTCTGGAAAAAGGGGTAATCATGTTCGAGTCAGCTGAACTGGGCCACAAAATCGATAAAACCACTTACGACAAGGAAGTGCCGGCTCTGCGCGAGGCGCTGCTTGAAGCTCAGCTCGATCTGGCGAAGACGGCAAATTTTCAGGTCGTGATTCTGATCGGCGGGGTGGATGGCGCCGGCCGGGGGGAGACCGTAAACCTGATCAACGCATGGATGGATCCGCGCCATATCCAGAGCCATGGCATGGGCATACCCTCGGACGAGGAATTGGAGCGCCCGATCATGTGGCGCTTCTGGCGCGCGCTGCCGCCGAAGGGAAATATCGGCATTTTTCTTGGCTCGTGGTATACCTGGGACATTCTCAACCGGGTGTTCAACCGGATCAAGAATGCCGAACTCGACCAAAGCATGGATCGCAATGTGCGCTTCGAAAAGATGCTCAACGACGAAGGTGCGCTGGTCATCAAGTTCTGGCTGCATTTGTCCAAGGACAAGCAGGAAAAGCGCCTCAAGGCCATGGAGAAAAATCCCAAGACACGCTGGCGCGTGACCGAGCGCGACTGGATACACTTCAAAATGTACGACAAGTTTCGCAAGGTGGCGGAACGGGTCATGCGCCAGACTAGCACGGCCGAAGCGCCATGGATGATCGTCGAGGGCGAGGATGAGCGCTACCGCAGCCTGACGGTGGGGAAAGTCATCCTGGAAGCGATCCGCAAGCGCCTCGACGCAGCGGAATTGCCACCTCATGAAGTTCATGCGCCGCCGCTGCTGCCTTCGATCGACAAGCTGCATATTCTGAAAACCCTCGACCTCAACCAGAAGCTGACAAAGAAGAAATACGATCTGGATCTGGAAAAATACCAGGGCAAGCTGAACCTGCTGACGCGCAACCCGAAATTCAAGGAGATGACCGTCATCGCCGTGTTCGAGGGCAACGATGCGGCCGGCAAGGGCGGCGGCATCCGCCGCGTGACCAGTGCGCTGGATGCACGTTACTATCAGGTAATCCCGATCGCCTCGCCGACCGAGGAGGAGCGCGCGCAGCCCTACCTGTGGCGCTTCTGGCGCCATATTCCGCGCAAGGGTCGGGTCACGATTTTTGACCGTTCCTGGTACGGTCGCGTGCTGGTGGAGCGGGTCGAAGGCTACTGCTCCAATGTCGACTGGATGCGCGCCTACAGCGAGATCAACGATTTCGAGGAGCAGTTGGTGCGGAACAGCACCGTAGTGGTGAAGTTCTGGCTGTCGATCAGCAAGGAAGAACAGCTCAGGCGCTTTGAAGAGCGCCAGAAGACCGGCTTCAAGCGCTTCAAGATTACCGACGATGACTGGCGCAATCGCGAAAAATGGGAGGATTACGAGACTGCGGTATGTGACATGGTGGACCGCACCAGCTCGGAAATGTCGCCATGGATCCTGGTAGAGGCCAACGACAAGAGTTTCGCCCGCATAAAGATTCTGAAGACCCTGTGCGAAAAAATCGAGGCGGCGCTGAAGTAAACCTTAATAAATCATTTGAACCGCAAAGGACGCAAGGGACGCGAAGGAATTCAAAGGCCTAAACAACTTAATCTGCTTACCCAACGGGTGATGCAAAATAATTTATTAACTCATTGTTTTACCTTGCGAACCTCTGCGTCCTCCGCGGTGAAACGCTTTTTTGGGTAATTGTTTTTACTTTGCAAACGGCTGCGAATGCTCGCGATGACGCCGCCAGTTCTCAAGGTACGCGGCTGTCAGTTCCCGATTGCCGCGGAAGATCAGCAGATTCTCCGCATTCTTGAACTGCGCGGCATGGGTGAAGTTGAAGCTGCCGGTGATCACCACCGGGTTGGCGCTGCCGGCATCGATCACCATCACCTTGTTGTGGGCGCTGTCGTGCAGACTGTCGACAAATACCGGCACGCCGTCAGCTGCTACCGTCGGCACCTTGCTGCGCTCCATTCTCCTAATCTGTTCAGCATCCGTGACAACACGGACATCCACACCGCGCTGTTTGGCGCTGATCAGCGCCTCGGCGATTTCCCGATTGGTGAAGCTGAATGTCTGCACCAGCACCTGCTTTTGCGCATGTTCAATGGCTTGTACGATCTGACCGGCGGCATCGTCCTCCGGGGTGAACAGCACCTGCACCGTGCCGCTGACAGCGGCGGCGTGACTTCTGATGTCTTGCGACTGTTCGAAGGCGGGAGCCGAAGTGGTGAAAAGCAGCGCCAGGGACAAGAGCGGCAGAATGCGCAGGGGGCTTTTTTTCATCGGGATTTTCCTTGGCTGTTGGGTGCGGTTCCCGGGTGGAGCCGAACACCCGAAGATCGGCTATTATGCATGATACGGAATAACAAAGAAGGATGAGTGATGAGTCAAAACAGGGAAACCGCCACCCTCGCGGGTGGGTGCTTCTGGTGCCTGGAGGCGGTGTTCGAACTGCTTGATGGCGTGGAGAAGGTCGAGTCGGGTTATACCGCCGGAAACACGCTCAACCCCAGCTATGAGGATATCTGCAGCGGCACCACCGGCCACGCCGAGGCGGTGCGGATCACTTTCGATCCGGCAGTGATTTCCTTCCGGGATTTGCTGGAAGTCTTTTTCACGATCCACGACCCCACCACCCTGAACCGCCAGGGAAACGATGCGGGCACCCAGTATCGCTCCGCCATATTCACCCACAGCCCGGAACAGAAGGCGATAGCGGAAGAAGTGGTCGCCGGGATTCCGTCCGCCGTGACTGAAATTGCGCCCGCCGGAATTTTTTACGTGGCTGAGGACTATCATCAGGAATATTTCAGAGGCCACAGTAATCAACCTTATTGCCGATCCGTGGTTGCTCCCAAGGTGGCGAAACTGAGGGAGAAATTCAAGGCCAGGCTGAAGAGCGGGTTGGCTTAGCGGGCGGGAGATCGATTGTTTTCTGAATCGGCTATCCCCGCCGCAACCATCAAGGCCTACCTTGCGACTGACTACAAGGTGATGGCTGCAGAGTCATTTGTCCTGAATGTTGGCCGTGCCAGCCCCGAACTTGCGCTAAGATTCAAGCTTGACCGGACAGACAGCGCCGCCTTCATCACTGCATGGAATCCCTTCGGCGAGCTGACATCAGATTCAGAAAATCATGCCGCCCAGCAAGAACTGCTTGCCGAGATCAAGACGCTGGGTTCGCTTTATCTGGATGGGGAGGGCAGGGATCCATCAGGGCGATGGCCCGGGGAGCCGAGTTTTCTGGTCTTCGGTATTTCGCTGGAGGATGCCAAAAATCTGGCTAGACAATTCCGCCAGAACGGGTTCGTTTACGCAGGCAGCGATGCGACGCCACGGCTGATCCTGCTGCGATAGTCAGGCCGGGTTGCAGATGACGAAGCGGTGCTTGCCGGAGTTGAACTTCAAAGAACCCCCTCGATGCTGCCGATGTAGATTGCGCTGCTCTCCGAATGCTAGACTCGTAGCAAGTGTTTAAGTGACCTGACCTATCTGATTGTATGAATGCTTCGTCTGAACCCCTATCCAGAATTTTCCTGTTGAGCCATATGCGAGCCTTTACCAGTCTGGCAGGGCATATTCTCGGTTCGCACCCGCAGATCAATGGCTACTATGAAATGCATATCAGCTATGAGGACGCCTCCGCGCTGGACAAGCAGCTTGATGTGTTTCTGGAAGGTGATGTGCTCAAGGAGAACAGCCGTTATCTTTTCGACAAGCTGCTGCATAACGACTATCTGTTGAAGCCCGGGCAGCTTGGTCTGGCGAATATTAAGATACTGATCTCCCTGCTGGAGCCGGAACACACGATCAAAAGTATCGTCCATCTTTTTGCGCAAAAGGAAATCGAGGATCTTTATGCCTCGCCCGTTGAGGCGGCGAACTACTATATCGCGCGCGTCCAGGCACTCGCCGACTTTAGCCGCACGGCCAATCAGCCCTATTACTATTTCGATGCCGAGCTGTTTCAACGTGCGCCGGAGAAATTGCTTCCCCGGCTATCGGACTGGCTGGAGCTGGACTCGCCGTTAAGCGAGCGGTATCAAATTTTAAGCCAGACTGGGCAGGCCAGAAAGGGCGACTCGTCCAAGCGCATGCATAGCGGAGTAATCGACAGGACACCGGTTGATTACTCCCATATCGCCATTCCGGAGGACGTGCTGCATACGGCGTGGGATGTTTACCGGGAATGCCGCCGACAGATTATCGGGAATGCGGCGGATTCGGTCAGCCTGGATTAGAGCATACTGAAACAGGCTCCTGGTGCTCAGCCGCGGACAGAGATTCGCGCATCCTCAACCTGATTCGGGATAACCCCATGTCAGGACGAGGCTGCGCGATATGTGACTTTTAAGGCTCTATGTGATTTGTAGTGGGTAACGCTTTGCCGTAGGAGCGAACTCCAC
>JAHJJI010000139.1 GCA_018823025.1 Gammaproteobacteria bacterium
CCAAATTGGGTGGCTGCGCAACTCGCCCTAGCGGGGTGCACACCCCGCACTCCACCGCGGAGCTCGAACAGTGCTCGCCTTCATCCCAATTTGACCGTCAAACCGAAGCGGCTCAGAAGGGGATTTGGGTTTTGTGGGCGATTCTCGCCGTTGCTCCCCCTCACCCCAGCCCTCTCCCCGCTGGGGTGAGGGGGTAGGGGAAACACGGGGTCAAGTCTAGATTCGTAGCATCATTATTACTACGCCGCTTCAAGCTCGACATGCACGCGACGGCCAATCGCCGTGGCGATGTTCACCAGCGCATCGAGGGAAAAGCGGGACACCCGGCCACGCAGCAGATCATTCATGCGCGGCTGGGTGACGCCACAGCGGGTGGCGGCCTCAGTTTGTGTCCAGCCGCTTTCCTTCACGATGGCTGCGATTTGCTGCATAAGTTCGGCCCTGGCACGAAGGTTGGCTGCTTGCTCGGGCGTGTCGGCGATGGCATCCCATACGCTGGCATAAGTCTCGGTTTTTTTCATTTGCGTCCTTTCATCAATTCACTGTAGCGAGCCTTGGCTATCTCAATATCATGCTTCGATGTGGCCTGCGTCTTTTTCTGGAAGGCATGCAGCACATACACCGCCGCCGCAAGTCGCGCGGTGTACACCACTCGATAGGCGCCGGAGTCGTCTCGCACCCGGAGTTCTTCAACACCCTTGCCAATCGCCGGCATGGGCTTGAAATCGTCCGGCTGCTCTCCGCGCTGCACCTTGTCAAGCTGGTATCCCGCATCCTGCCTTGTGTCCTCGGGGAAATCCCGCAGGCACTTGAGCGAGTCACCGAGAAATCGCACTGGTTTCATAGACTGAACTATACTGAACTGGATATAAAATACAAGTGGCGGAGCGTTTCATTCGTGCAACAAACGTGGTGTCTGGTGTTGTAGGTCGGGCCAGGCATAATTAAATTTGGATGGAGTGAAATAGAATCCGGGGAAAAAGGGTGCTGCATTATAGGGGCGCTGCGCGCGAATATTTAGGTGCCGGGGGCAGCCCGGCACCTAAATCAACCCCGCGAAGCGGACAAATCTAACGCAGCCAATTCAATCTCACTGAATCCCGCTGCCCGCCTTGCTTCAAGATTGAACGGACCGCGCATGACCGGCGCCTGGTACTCGGCGGCCAGGCGGGCGTAGGTGCTGACCGGCTCCAGACCGCGCTGCTCGCACAGCCATCCATACCAGCGGTTGCCGATGCCGACGTGACCAATTTCATCGCGCAGGATGATGTCGAGGATCGCCGCGGCAGCCATGTCGCCCGCCTGCGCCAGCTTTGCCCGCACCGGTGGGGCGGCATCGAGTCCGCGCGCCTCCATCGTTCTAGGCACCAGCGCGATTCGGGCCAGGATGTCGTCCTGGGTTTTGGCCGCCATCTCCCACAGGCTGTTATGCGCCGGAAAATCGCCATAAGCGTAGCCTAGTTCGTGCAAGTGGTCTGCAAGCAGGGAAAAATGCAGTGCTTCCTCCTGCGCGACCTGCAGCCAGTCCGCGTAATATTCGCGCGGCATGTCGGGGTAGCGCCAGAGAGCATCCAGCGCCAGATTAATGGCCGTGAACTCGATGTGCACCAAGGCATGGATCAATATGGCGCGACCCTCCAGGGTGTTCATCGAGCGGTGCTTGACCAGGCGCGGCGATACCAGTTCGGGCTTGAGCGGCTGGCCGGGTATGGGAGATTGCGCTGACAAGGTGGCATGCGTGTCCAGCATGACTTCACCAGACTGCCATGCTTGCGCCAAGAGGCGCACCCCTTCGGCTTTGTGGGCGGGGACCGGCTCTGACAGCCAGAACAGTGCTGCCTGGCGTAGTTCTTCGGGTTCAGTGCTGTCAGGTGATTTCATGCGTAAAGGTCAGAGCAAGCCTCAAACAGGGTCACGTTTGCTGAAGGTTCTCGCCACCCAGCGCCTCGACCAGATCGGCCAGTAAGCGGGCCAGTTCACCGGTCATGAGGGTAAAGTCGATATCGAATAACTCGTCGGTGGTTTCAGCCTCGGATTCGGCTTCTTCCTTGAGGATGTCCAGAAAGGCGAGGCGCTTGATCTGGAGCTGTTCGGTGAGGACGAAGGAGATTTTGTCGTTCCAGGTCATTCCCAGCCGGGTGGCACTCTTGCCGGCAGCAATGTGCGCACGGATTTCATCCCCCTCCAGGTCGTGGCGGACATAGCGGACCGTGGCCTTGCCTTCGTCGATGGAGCGGAGTTCCAGTTCGCGATCGACGGTGAACCCGGGCGGTGCTTCTCCTGCGGCCAGCCAGCCGGTCATGGCTGCGACGGGCGAGAGTTTGGTATGCAACAGCTTGAGCGGCAGGTCGTCCAGAGTTTTGCCGAGCAGTTCCAGAACTTCATCCGCCTTGGCCGGGGAGGCCGCGTCCACAACCAGCCAGCCGTTGACCGGATCGATCCAGACGAAGGTTGAGCGTCGATGCGCGAACGCGCGGGGGAGGAGCTCGTCGGTGACACGTTCCTTGATCTCCTTCATCTCCTTGCGCCCGACGCGGTGGCCCTGCTGCGCTTCGAGCTCGGCGATGCGATCCTTGGCAAACTGGTTGATGATGGAGGCGGGCAGCAGCTTCTGCTCTACGCCCATGGCGATCAACAACTGCCGGTTCAATGCGTGGACGAAAGGCCCATTACCTTGAGGGGAAACCCAGCCACGGCTTTGCTTGTCCAATCCGCCGCAGGGCTGCAGCGGTTGGCGGGACAGCTTTTCCTCCAGCGTGGCGGCGTTTATGGCCAAGTCGGCAGGAAGGCGATAAAGGAAGATGCTTTTAAACCACATGGCGGGGCACTCGAAAAAGGGGGCGATTATACAGCCCAAAAGTAAATAAACGGATGTGCTATTAGCTTGCTATGGCGTAATCGGTTTCATCATAAACCTGCGTGAGCTGCACGCCGGCGTCTCTGATGGCCTGAAGCTGGTTCTCCAGTGCGGTTCGTATCGGCTCGTAATCCGCTTGCGGCGGCGGGTAGCCTTGCCATCCTTCCGGCGTGTGGGTGTCCAGGTTGTAATCGGCGTAAGGAGCGACCTTGTCTTCGATGTCTTCTGTCACGATAGTCAGCCGATAACCGCTGAAAGTGGCGGGTTCTTCCGTTTCGTGATGGACGACGCCGCCTTCGAAATCGATAAACTGGTTGTCCGTTTCTTGAATGTAACCCGGCAATGAGGCAAGCAAATCCACAATTTGCAGATGCGTCAATTTCGCCACATGGGAGCTGGTCGCATGCAGGTAATCTTCGTAATTCATGTCCCATCGCGCAACGGGAACCTGCCGTTCATTTTCAACCTGGCCGGAAAACAGACCGCGAATATTCACCATGTCGGCAATATTCACGCAGAACATTTCAGGGGTCAGCCCTTTCAGGTCGAATCGGGCTAGCTCGGCAGAAGGCAAAACCTCAATATAGGTTGCCCAGCCAGAGCCTTTGCGCACCAGCCCATGCTTGACCTGGTAGTGTAGGATCAGGGTCTTGCCCTGTATAGTGAGGAGTATTTTTTTCAAAACGATTTCTTCAAGTCAGGGATAATTTTCCGGCGGATATGATCTATATTACGTACCGGGTGGCTGAAGTATAAACAATGACTGGCGTCCAGTGTTGCCGGTTTCGCAACTTGATTTGCCATTCTGTAGGATACCGGCCATGGAACAACTAACAATTCAAAGAGGTAACGTGTCGAATCTTTATACTATCATCCAGCGCCCCGGCGCCGTTGCAGCCACCCACTCCGGGTCCTTTCATGCCGATGATGTGTTGGCGGCGGCGACTTTACGCCTGGTCAACCCATCTTTGCCCATCCTGCGTACGCGCGATCAGGAGCAACTGGACGCAGCAGATGTCATATTCGATGTGGGACGTGTTTTTGACTCGGCGACCTGCCGTTTCGATCATCATCAACTGGAATACAAGGAAGCTCGCGAAAACGGCATCCCGTACAGTTCGTTCGGCCTGGTATGGTGTGAATTGGGAGCGCAGCTTTGTGAATCGGCGGCTGCGGCGGCCAAGGTCGATCGCTGGCTGGTGCAAGGCGTGGATGCCATGGATTGCGGTATTACCTTAAGCAAGGAAACTCTGCCCGTCACGCTGATGTCCATTTCCACGGTCCTTGGAGGGTTCAATCCCGGCTGGCAGGATGTCACGTCCGCTTCAGCCAGGAACGAGGCCTTCGAACGTGCTGTCAGCATGGCAACCACCGTTTTGCAAAACACGATCAGGGACGCAAACGGATTTGAAAAGGCGCGCGCCGCTGTGGCGCAAGGGATATTGCAGGAAGCAGGGCGGTTGATGGTGCTGGAGCACGACGTGCCGTGGAAGGATGCCGTATTGGGATCGTCTGAGTACGAGCATCTTCTGTACGTAATTACACCGGATGCCCAGGCGAAATGGCATGTGACCGCCGTTCCGGATCGCGCGGGAAGCTTCAATAACCGAAAATCTCTGCCTTCAGCCTGGGCCGGACTGGATGGCGAGGAACTGGACGCCGTCGTCGGCATGAAAGACTGCGTGTTCTGCCACAGGGGTCGTTTTGTCGCAGGGCATAAGACGAAAGACGGGGCTGTTGAAATGGCGCGGCTGGCTCTGCGGGATTAAAAAACGGCAGATGTAAGCCAGAGAGTTCGCCGAGATTCAAGATAATCAGGGCTGGACAGCTTGTCGCCCATCCCTGTGAGTTGCTTATTTCTGCTGTTTCAGCATCTCCCGAATTTTCGGATCCTTCATCATTTCATTAAAGTTCATATTTTTCATGTTCGGCATGATTACGTCACCGGGTTTCTGGCCGGGTTTGCAGGGGCCGAGCCATTTGGCTTCCATGGTCATTTTCGATTCGCTTATGCCATGCATCGGCGGATTGTAGCGAATATTCATGTCACCCTTGTAGGCTGAATCAAAAGTGCCGATAAACACGGCGTCGGTCGTGGCCGTGGTGCCCTCGAACTTGCAGACCGAATGCAGGGTGAACTTGCTGCCCTGAGTCTTGACGTCCATCACGCTGCAGTCGACTTTTTCCTTCTTTGCTTGCTGTTGCATAAGATTGTCGGTGTTCTGGTCGATGCACTGCTGCATGGCGCCCATGTTGGGTATCCCCTCCATCTGCGTGTTTATTTCCCACAGACCCGACTTGCGTTTGGGCGTGTCGGCGGCAAGCGCACCTCCCGCCAGCGAGGCGGCAGCCAAGCCGAGCAGCAGCAGGGAGAAAATTCTACGGGTGTCGAATCTGTATTTCATGATTTTCCTTAGTGTAGAAAGTCGAGAATACAGGAATAGTCGCATCCGGGATATTAAGCTTAAATAAATACGGCGTCATCAGCGTGTTATCCCGTTTGACGGGTATGGCACAGCTTAGCGATCGAGATAACAGAGGATAAGCCACAAAATGCATCCCAATGTTGATAAAGTCCATTGTTTCTACAGTAGAATTTAAGTGCAGGTGCGATAATTAGTGGTCATTACTCTGACAGATGAAGTATATTGGCTACATCAATAAGCAAAATGGCTTGATACTTATTCCATGAGAAACAAGTGCTTCTATATATTTTTGCATCGCCAGATTCCGGTGTTCATGGCGCTTTCTCTCTTGCCCGGCCTGGGTTATCTCTTTCTCGGCTGGTTGAATGGGATTTTCGCTCCGGCTTTTGTCTGGTATTTGCTGGTCATTGCGGCGTCGGTCTGGGGGTATTCCCTTTACCGGGGTTTCGACTTTGACGCGATGAGCGAGAACCGGCGTGATCGCTGGTACCGACAGTGTTCATGGTTTTTCTACGCTTTCTTTCTGTTGTGGACATTGATTTTCCTGCTCTATGTCGGGCAGGACGCATACAAGCTCCACTACATCGCCATCTTCACCGAAATCGGCGCCTCGGTGGTGGCTTCCTCGCTGCTGGCCTCGGACCGGCGACTCTACCGGCCGACCATCCTGATTCTGATGATCCCGCTGATCATCTACTTTTTCTTCATCGGCGAGTGGTATGGCTATGTTCTCACTGTCTTCGCCTGCACCCTGACCTGGGTTCTGTTCTATGCCGCCAACAGCGCTCACCAGCTGCTGATGCAGGCGAACCATCAGGCCACGCACGACGCGCTTACGGGCTTGCATAACCGGCAATACTTTATCGAACACCTGCAGAAACGGATGAATTCCCTGAATGAGAGCGGCGAGTTCTCCTATCTCCTGCTCATCGACCTGGATCACTTCAAGAATGTCAACGACTCCCTGGGGCACGATGTCGGTGATCGGCTCCTGCAAAGTGTCGTGTCGCGTCTTCAGGAACGTATTCCCCAAGGGTGTATTGTCGCGCGCCTTGGGGGGGACGAGTTCATCATTGCCGGAAGCAATTTTGTCGACCGGGAGGCGTGCGAGCGTGCCGCGCTAGAAATATCCGAGCAACTTATCGCCAAACTGAAAGAGACCTATGTGGTCGA
Source organism: Gammaproteobacteria bacterium (assembly GCA_018823025.1). Taxonomy (GTDB): domain Bacteria; phylum Pseudomonadota; class Gammaproteobacteria; order Burkholderiales; family Sulfuricellaceae; genus Sulfuricella. The sequence goes on from JAHJJI010000139.1 coordinate 6,457, forward strand.
CCAGCATCATATGTACATCAGCGCCAGCATCGGCGTGAGCATCCTCAGCGGACGTAGCGCCAACGCCCACAGCTTCATCAAGGAAGCCGATATTGCGATGTACGAGGTAAAGGCGAAGGGGCGCGATGGCGTTTTCATGTTCAATGAAGAAATGTCCAACCGGGTCGAGAGCCATCTGGAGATTGAACGTCTGCTCCACTTTGCTCTGGCCAACAATGAAATCACACTTCACTTCCAGCCGCAGTTCGATCGCGAGGGGCGCATCATTGGCGCCGAATCTCTGGCACGCTGGAACAATCCGACACTCGGTTCCGTTTCGCCCGCCCAATTTATTCCCATCGCCGAACAGACAGGACTGATTGTTGAACTGGGACACTATATCCTTGAAACAGGGTTCAGGACTCTGCGAGAGTGGCGAGATGAGGGTATCTGTCTTGATCAGTTCTCCATCAACATCAGCATGCGGCAGTTTACCCACCATGCCTTCGTGGAGCAGGTCGAAGATCTGGTTCAACGTTATCTCGACGAAGAATTGTGTCACAAGCTCATCTTCGAGATCACAGAGTCGATAGTGGCCGAGGATATCAAGCGCGTCATTTCGGTAATGAACAGGCTGAAGGAGTCGGGAATCCGTTTCTCCATGGATGATTTTGGCACCGGCTACTCATCCCTCAGCTATCTGAACCGGCTTCCTCTTGATGAGATCAAGATTGATCGCGCCTTCGTCGGTGCGCTTGACCAGAAAGAGGGGGATAGGATGATGGTGGTGACTATTCTGAATATGGCTAATATTCTTAAACTGAATATTGTGGCCGAAGGCGTGGAAACGGCAGAGCAGCTCGACTTTCTCCTCCGTTACGATTGCCACATATTCCAGGGGTATTACTATTCAAAGCCGCTGCCGAAAGAGCAATTCGACGCTTACTACCGTAGCCGGGCTTGATTGCTGTGCGCGGGATACCCTGTTTGCGTGATTATTACGCGAATTTATGAAACATCCAGGCCAGTTCGCTTTACCCTAGCTCTTTCTTTCCATCACCGCAGCAAAGAATCCATCCGTGCCATGCAGATGTGGCGCGAGCTTGAAGTATTTGCCCGTGTCCAGCGGGATATTCTGCTGCGCCAGCACCTCGCTGGCTGCACGCAATTCGAATTCCGGATGCGTGGCGAGAAAGGCTTCGACGATCTGCTCATTTTCTTCTTCAAGGATGCTGCAAGTGGCGTACACCAGTCGTCCACCGATTTTGACCAGGCGGGCGGCGGCCGTGAGGATGGCGGCCTGTTTCTGCGTCAGCTCCACGATATCCTGAGGTTTCTGGCGCCATTTGAGATCTGGGTTGCGGCGCAGGGTGCCGAGCCCGCTGCACGGCGCATCGACCAGCACACGGTCGAGTTTGCCGGCGAGACGCTTGATCTTGATGTCGTTTTCGTTGCTGATCAGCTGGGGGTGCAGGTTGGACAGGCCGGAGCGTTTCAGGCGTGGTTTGAGCTGGGTGAGGCGCTTCTCCGACACATCGAAGGCGTAGATCCGCCCCTGGGAGTGCATCAGCGCGCCCAGCAGCAAGGTCTTGCCGCCGGCTCCGGCGCAGAAGTCCGCGATCATCTCGCCACGTTTCGGCGCAACCAGGTAGCCGAGCAACTGGCTGCCCTCGTCCTGCACTTCGATCTTGCCGGTGAGGAACAGGGGATGGCGGTTGATCGCCGGCTTTTCCATGATACGCACGCCGACCGGGGAGTAGGGTGTCGCTTCGGCGGGGATGCCGTCACGCTTCAGAATTGCCAGCACTTCATCGCGGTTGGCGAGTAGGGTGTTGACGCGCAGGTCAAGTGGGGCGGAATGCTGCATGCCGCGCGCCAAGGCGAGAATTTCCTCTTCCGGCATACGCGCGACCAGTCTTTCCGTCAGCCAGTCTGGGAAGTCCACTCGTACCGCCAATGGCAGATTGTCCGTGGGCACCGCCTTGACCAGCTTCAGCCACTCGTTTTCTTCCTTGTGCAGCAGCGGCTCCAGTTCGCGCAGGCTCAGGCCCTGCACCTTCGCCAGCAAGGCCAGAATCAGGTGGCGCGGCGAGGTGTGGGGCGCGGCGAGGTGCTCCAGCAGGCGCTTGCGACGCAGCACGGCATAGACCGTTTCGGCGACAAAGGCGCGATCCTTGGGGCCCAACTCGTGGTTGTTGCGGAAATAGCGGCTCAAGCTCGCATCAGCCGGATGGTTCAGCGGCAGAATATCGATCAGGGCATGCACGGCGTGGCCGAGACGGGTAGTGGAGAGTTGCATGGGCTATATCATTCCAGTGGGTAACGCTAATATTGGTTATTGTGAGGCGTGAGGGGTAAGGGGGAAAGTCAAAAGCCGCGCAGTCGCGTGTTTTCGCCTCACCCCTTACCGTTCACTTCTCACGGAGTTAATTCGATCTCGTTCGCCAGCAGCACCAGTCCATCGCCATCCTTGTCGATCTGGCTGATTTTGACCGGCAGGTAATGGTAGTCGGCGGCGAGCCAGACTTCGGTATCTTTTTCCCCTTCTTCGCGATGCTTGCCGAGGTGCAGTGTATTCAGCACCCCCATCGGGGTTTCCAACGCTTCTTCCACGACCCAGTAGGCATAGCCATCGAGTTTTCTGCCATTGGTCATCTGCAATTTCACGGTGCTACTCTGCGGCGGGGCGAAAGCGAGCTGGTACATGAAGCTTAACAGATCCTGGGTTCCTTCCGGCAGTTTCAGTGTCTGTTTACTGCCTCCGCTGGCGAGGGTGAGTGTCATGGCATTCCAGTCGAACTGCGCGGTATCGGTCTTGTCCGCGCCGCCCTTTCCCCGTTCTACACGGTAGTTCGAGGGTTTTAGCCCGGCCGGCGTGATTTCCCCCTGGCTTTCCTGGACGAACTTGCCAGTAGCAAACAGAGAGAACAGGCCGCTGGCTTCAGCAATGCTGGAAATTGTATAGCGTTCTCCGTCGAGCTTCCAGACCTGCTCGGCACGACCCACACGGATGCCGTTCAGCCCCTTGAATACGGTGAATCGTGTCGTTACCCGCTGCGGCATGGTGGGCGAATCGGGAACGGTCGGTTCGGGCTCCACGGCAGGCGGCGGCGTTTCGGCGAGTGGTGGTGCGGTAGTATGGGGTTGGACCTCGGGTGCGGGCGTAGCTTCCACGGGTGGAGCTGAAGTTTTTTTCACGGGCTTGGGTTTGGGTTGAGAGGCACGCGGCGGCTTGGGCTTTGCCAGCCTCGCTGATGAAGGCGGAGGTGGGTTGAGCCTGGCTTCCAGAACTGGAGCGGGAGCCAGATTGACGGGCAGGGAGAAATGCGGGCCCAACAACAAGGCGAGGTGCGCCGCCAAGGAAAGCCCCAGCACCCAAAGAAGTATTTTTACCCGATCCGGCATGGCTTGACGTGCCCGCCCACCGAATTACTCACCCTCGAAGGTCAGGGAGGTCAGGTTCTGTTCCATCTTGCCGCCATTGTGTTCCTCGACGAGGATACGCACCGGGAAGAAATGACGTTTCTTCGCCAGCCAGATTTCCGTGCCATCCTCATCTCCCGTGCGCTGCTTGATCAGGTGTATCGTCTGGAACTGCCCTGCCGGTGTGGTGATTTTCTCTTCCCCGGCCAGTTTGTAATGGTAGAGGTTGAGTTTCTTGCCGGTGGTCATGAACAGCCGGATATCCTCTTTTACCGGAGGCGCGAACATGAACTGGTATTGCAGGCTGATGCGGTCCTGGCTGCCGGGTTCAAGGGCGACGTTCTCAGTTCTGCCGTCGAAGCTGTGGGCGAGATTCATCTTCTCCCAGTCGAAATCGGCCTGGACGGTCTTTGCTGGATCGGCGGCGCGGTGATGCTCGAAGTGCAGTGGGCGCAGGCCATGGTCGGTTACCTCTCCGCTGCTGATCAGGCGGATTTTCCCTTTCATGAACAGTGCGTAGATGCCGATGGCGGCGGTGACGCTCTCAAGCTGATAGCGGCCTTCTGTTTGTTTGAAGTTTTCCGTGACGGTGCCGATTTGCTGGCCTTGTTTGGAGAGGCTGTAGGTGGCAGTAACCTGATGCGGGGTAGCGGCCAGTGCTGCACCCATCCACAGGCTGCACAGTACGGCCAATAGTTTCTTCATTGTGCTTCCCACGGCGAGCGCAGCGCGGACTCACGCAACGCCATATCAACGGGTTGCTGGTCTTGCAGGATGACGTTGCCATCCGGGGTGACGGTCAGCCGGTCTTCGGCAAACCAGCGGATCGCCTGGGGATAGATCTTGTGCTCCTGTTCCAGTACCCGTGCCCCCAGCGTCTCTTCAGTGTCGCCGGGCAGTACCGGCACGGCTGCCTGGACGATGATCGGCCCCTTGTCGAGGTTGGGAGTGACGAAATGCACACTGCAGCCATGGATTTTCACCCCCTCGGCCAAGGCGCGGGCGTGAGTGTTGAGGCCGGTGAAGGCGGGCAGTAGCGAGGGGTGGATATTGATCAGACGACCATTGTAATCATGGACGAATTTCGGCGTGAGAATACGCATGAAACCGGCTAGCATGACCAGATCGGGGTTGAATTCATTGATCCTGGCGGCCAGGGCGGCGTCGAATTCCTCGCGGGTTTCGTGGTCGCGGTGGTTCAGTGCATGGGCGGGAATGCCGTGCTGCCTGGCGATTTCCAGGCCGTGAGCGTTGGGGTTACTGCTGATGACTGCGGCGATTTTGACCGGCAGCCTGGTCTCCAGGATCGCCTGCATGTTGCTACCGCGCCCGGAGATGAGGATGACGATGGACTTCATTGCACCACGGTTTGCGGCTGCCCTTCGGCGCGTTTTTCGACGCTTCCGATCTGCCATACCGTTTCACCCGCGTCACGCAGCAGTTGCATGGCGCGTTCGGCATCCGCAGCGGCGACGATCACCGCCATGCCGATACCGCAGTTGAAAGTGCGGTGCATTTCCTTCTCGGCCACGTTGCCTTCCTGTTGCATCCAGGAAAACAGCGGCGGCATGTCCCAGCTGTTTTTGTTCAGCACCGCCGTCAGGTTTTCCGGTAGCACGCGCGGGATATTTTCGAGCAGGCCGCCGCCGGTGATGTGGGCCATGCCCTTGATCGGCAGCTGCTCCATCAGCGCCAGCATCGGCTTGACGTAGATACGCGTCGGCGCCAGCACCACGTCGCGCAGGGGGCGGCCGTGGAAATCCGAGTTGAGGTCAATCCCGCTACGCTCGATGATCTTGCGAATCAGCGAATAGCCGTTCGAATGCGCGCCGCTGGAGGCCAGCCCGAGCACCGCATCACCTGCGGCGATGGTCGAGCCGTTGATGAGTTTGTTTTTTTCCGCTGCGCCCACGGCGAAGCCGGCGAGATCGTACTCGCCTGCCGGGTACATGCCGGGCATCTCGGCGGTTTCGCCGCCGATCAGCGCGCAGCCGGCCTGTTCGCAGCCCGCCGCGATGCCCTTGATGACATCGGTGGCGGTGGCGACATCGAGCTTGCCGCAGGCGAAGTAGTCGAGGAAGAACAGCGGCTCCGCGCCCTGCACCAGGATGTCATTGACGCTCATCGCCACCAGGTCGATGCCGACGGTGTCGTGCTTGTCGAGCATGAAGGCGAGCTTGAGTTTGGTGCCGACGCCGTCGGTGCCGGAGACCAGTACCGGGTTTTTGTATTTCTTTGAGATTTCAAACAATGCGCCAAAGCCGCCGAGGCCGCCGAGTACTTCAGGACGCATGGTGCGCTTGGCGAACGGCTTGATGTTTTCCACCAGAGCGTCGCCGGCATCGATGTCCACGCCGGCATCGCGGTAGCTCAGGGAATCTTTTGTTAAATCGGGCTGGTTCAAGGGAGGCTCCGCGTAAATTTGTAAATTGTGGTATTTTAACCCAAATGGACACGAAACGCCTTGAAGAACTCAATCTCCGACACCTGTGGTGGCTGTTGCCGGTCGTCGCGGTGGGCGGACTGTTTTACCTGCTCAGTCCTATCCTCGCGCCGTTCCTGTTCGCGGCTATTCTCGCCTATATCTGCAACCCGCTGGTGGACCGACTGGCTGGCTTGAAAATTCCCCGCACCCTCAGCACAATTCTGGTCATGGTGTTCCTGTTTGGTTTATTTGCCGTGCTGCTGCTGATTATGATCCCGCTATTCGAGAAGCAGGTGTCATTGTTCATAGAGCGCTTGCCGGGTTACCTTGACTGGTTCAGGCAGCATCTGGCGCCTTGGCTGAAGGCCCGGTTCGACGTGGAATTACAGTTTGACAGTGCACAACTCAAACAGGCTTTGGTTGAACATTGGCAAAGCGCCGGCGGCTTCGCGGCGCAATTCCTGCCTTCAATTAAAAGCGGGGGGCTGGCACTGGTAGGATTTTTCGTCAATCTGGTGCTGGTGCCGGTGGTGCTGTTTTACGTGCTGCGCGACTGGAACCTGATCGTCGCCCGCATCGACGGGGTGATTCCGCGCCGCTGGCATGAACAGGTCAGTGCGGTAGTTCGGGAAGTGGATGACGTGCTGGGCAGTTTTTTGCGCGGCCAAATCTCGGTGATGCTGTTGATGAGCCTGTTTTACGCGATCGGTTTGTGGCTGGTCGGGCTGGAACTGGCATTGCCGATCGGAATTATCGCCGGCTTGCTGGTGTTCGTGCCTTACCTCGGCATGATCGTCGGTCTGACCTTGGCAACGCTGGCGGGATTGATGCAGTTCCAGAGTCTGGGCGGAATGATCCCAGTGTGGATCGTATTCGGCGCAGGTCAGATGTTGGAGGGAGTGGTAGTGACGCCCTGGCTGGTTGGCGATCGTATCGGTTTGCATCCGGTCGCGGTGATTTTTGCGATATTGGCATTCGGGCAGTTGTTCGGTTTTTTTGGTGTGCTGCTGGCATTGCCTATCAGCGCAGTGCTGCTGGTGGGCTTGCGGTTGTTGCGGAAGAGCTATCTGAAGAGCAGTTTGTACCGGTAGGTCGGCACAATACTACACCTCATTCCGTGGTGCATAGTACAAGTAAAAACGCCCCGGAGCCGTGGCTCCGGGGCGTAGCATTCAAGCGCTAAATACTTAGGCGGCTTGGATGTTGGAAGCTTGCTTACCCTTGGGGCCTTGGGTGATTTCAAACTGCACCTTTTGACCTTCTTTCAGGGTTTTGAATCCGCCCATCTGAATCGCGGAGAAGTGTGCGAACAGATCTTCGCTGCCGTCGTCCGGAGTGATGAAGCCGAAACCCTTGGAATCGTTAAACCATTTTACAGTACCAGTTGCCATTTACGTAGTCCCTTGCTAATAAAAAAACGGGAAATCCCGCGAAAATGCCTGAATTCCAAGACTGCAAACGGCGAAACCGATAGTGCAAAAAACTTGAATCCAAACACCAGAGAGTTTTTACGCCTTATATTTTGACAAGTCAAGCGATTATTAATCTGAACGATTTCATGGCTGGTCCTGGGGTGAAGTTTGTTTCATTTTGGCAGCAAGAAATAATAAGGGGGTTATTGCATGAACCGGAACGGCTCCATTTCCACCGATTCAACACGTGCACCCAGCAATACGAGAGTGCCTTCCAGTCGGTTATCGCCGGTATCGCTGAATTCGAAATGGTAGGTCCGCCGGATTGCCAGTTGCCCCCCCGTGTTACGTTTCAGAGCCAAGGAGGTGACAGTGACTGTGTCGTCGAGAAATTGGACTCCTGCGCTGTTGCAGGCGCGTTTGCCCGCATTTCGTGCGGTTTCGAGGGCGCGCAGGCCATCGAGCCAGAATCCGGCGAGCGCGGCAAGCAACAGGATGAAAAGCAAATCCGTGAAATCCATCGGCGAGAAAACAGGATGAATGAAACGCTGAATCATACCCGGTTTTTACAAACCGCTGCAGGCACTGCTCAAGCTGCTAAAATACGGATAACCTGATTTTCCGTTAAAAAATGAAACAGCTACTGCTCGAAATCTCCCCCGACTTCACCCCCACGCTGGACAATTTTGTTGCCGGGCGCAATGTGGAAGTGCTGCAAGCCTTGAGCGAAAGTGCTGCTGGCGCGCAATCGGAGCGTTTTGTTTACCTTTGGGGCGAGCCTAGTAGCGGCAAGACGCATTTGCTGCATGCGTTTGTGGAGGCCGTTTCGCGGCGCGGGTTGAAATCGGTTTACGTGCAGTGCGGTGCGGCGCTGCCGGATCATCTGGAAGGTTACGACGCAGTGGCGCTGGACGATGTCGGCCAGCTGGACGGTGAGGGTCAGATCGCGCTGTTCAATCTTTACAACCGGCTGCGCGAAGGACAGGGACGGCTCCTGACCAGCGGGCAGTGTGCCCCGGCACGGCTCCCGATGCGCCCGGATGTGGTGACCCGGCTCGGCTGGGGGCTGATATATCAAATTCATGGTCTCAGCGACGACGAGAAGGTGCAGGCGCTGCACGCCCACGCCGCAAGCCGCGGCTTCAGGCTCGGGGCTGGAGTGGCGGAATACCTGCTGCGCCACTGGCGGCGCGACCTGCCGTCGCTGCTGGGTGCGCTGGATACGCTCGACCACTATTCCCTCGAAACCAAACGCCCTATCACCGTGCCACTGTTGCGCGAAACTCTTCACCTCGACGTTTGATTCCGATCTGATGCCCCATCTGCTGGTCGATCTTTCCTATCACGGTTTCGGTCATATCGCGCAGACCGCACCGGTGGTCAGCGCGCTGGCAGAACGCCTGCCAAGCATGCGGGTGACGCTGCGTAGCGGGGCGCCATACGAGGTTCTGGCACGGCGTTTTCACTGCGATTTCACGCTGATTTCAAAGGCACTCGATTTCGGCATGGAGATGGTGGATGCAGTGGCGGTGAATGAGGAGAAAAGCGCCGAGGCATACTGGAATTTTCACCGTGACTGGAAGGGCCGGGTGGCACGTGAAGCAGAGACCATGGCCGCACTCGCGCCTGATCTGTTGTTCGCCAACGTGCCCTACCTCAGCCTTGCAGCCGCAGCCAGTGCGGGAATCCCCTCGGTGGGGATGTGTTCCCTCAATTGGGCGGATATCTACGGACATTACTGCCATGACCGGCCGGAAGCGCCAGAAATTCACAGCCAGATGCTCGATGCCTACAACAGCGCGGCGTGTTTTCTCAGACCCCTGCCCGCTATGCCGATGGAGAATTTGACAAATAGTCGCGCAATCGGTCCCATCGCCCGACTGGGACGCAGCCGCCGTGACGAAATGGCGGCCCGGCTGGGGATCTCGAACGACGACCGGCTGGTGCTGATCGCCATGGGCGGCATTGCCTTCCGCCTGGCACTGGATAGCTGGCCACGCATTCCCGGTGTGCGCTGGGTGGTGCAATCCTCATGGCAGGTGCGTCATCCCGACGCGGTGGAACTGGAATCCCTGGCCATGGATTTTACCGATGTGCTGGCTTCCTGCGATGCGCTGTTGACCAAGCCGGGCTATGGCAGTTTTGCCGAGGCGGCCTGCAATGGGGTGCCGGTGCTGTATCTCGATCGCAAGGACTGGCCGGAGGCGCCGTATCTGGTGGAATGGCTGAAGCGGCAGGGCCGTTGCATGGAAGTGGAGCGTGCCGCGCTGGAACAGGGTGCCATTGCCGCACAACTGGAGGCGCTGTGGGCGTTGCCGCCCACAGCGCCGGTCCAGCCCGAAGGGATAGCGCAGGCCGCGGATTTGCTGCAGAATTTGCTAGACTAGCTGCCCTTGGCTTCTTCGGCCGCGATCTGCTTATGCACTTCAACCATGTCGAGCCCCTTCACTTGCTCGATCAGTTGCTCCAGTCCGGAGGCAGGCAAGGCGCCAGCCTCGGAGTAGATCACCACTTTTTCGCGAAACACCATCAGGGTCGGGATCGAGCGGATCTGGAAATAGCCGGCAAGATCGGTTTCTGCTTCAGTATTGACCTTGGCAAAGGTGATGTCGGGGTGTTTCTCCGATATTTGCTCGTAGGTGGGGGCGAAGGAGCGGCACGGGCCGCACCACGGCGCCCAGAAATCCACGATCACGATATCATTGCCAATGACGGTACTCTCAAAATTGCCCTGGTTAAGGTCAACTGTTGCCATACTTGGTTTCTCCAGAAAAATGATGGGCGCCGAGGCAAGGGATTCTAGCTTCCAGGCGCAATTCGATAAAATATCATTAAATGCTAATATGATCTACTGTCGCATCAATTCTGCTTTCGAGACTGTTGTCAGGTGAACGCCATGAATCAAAACGCTATTCCCGATGCCTTGCTGTTGCTTGCACCCGGTTGTCCGCATTGCCCAGCGGTGCTGGAAGGCTTGAGCAGCCTGCTCAAGGAGGGCGTTATCGGGCGGTTGGAAGCGGTTAATGTTGCTGTTCACCCAGAGCGCGCGTCAGAACTTGGGGTAAGGACGGTGCCGTGGACGAGAATCGGCCCATTCGAACTGGAGGGCGTGCAGCCCCCCGCCGAATTGCGCCGCTGGGCCGAACAGGCCGACAGTCTTGATGGCATGGCAGACTATTTCTTTCAGATGCTGACCAGCGGCCGTCGCGCCAGGGTCGAGGAGATGGCGCGGCAGGAGCCGCCACGGCTACGGGCACTGGTGCGCTTGATGGAACGGCCGGATACCAGCATGGCGGTGCGCCTGGGGATAGGTGCGGTGCTTGAAGAATTGCAGGGCAGTGGACTCGCCGAGGCGATGATCCCCGATTTGGGCGCGTTGACCAAAAATGGCGATGCGCTCACCCGGGCCGATGCCTGCCATTTTCTGTCGCTGATTGGCGGCCCGCAAGTGGCACCGTGGTTGCGCGCCTGTCTCGATGACGAAGACAAAGAGGTGCGCGAAATCGCCACCGAGGCACTGGAAGAACTGGAACAGAATAAATGAGCAAAGCGTTTACCCGCGAGAACGACGATGCGGAAGAGGAAGAGATCGAACCGGCGCAGCAACTCCCGCTGGGGCTGAAGAACTACATCACCCCGACGGGATATCAGCGCCTCAAGGACGAATTCGATCAGCTATGGAAGATCGAGCGTCCGGCGCTGGTAAAAACCATCACCTGGGCCGCCTCCAATGGCGACCGATCGGAAAACGGCGATTACATCTACGGCAAGAAGCGGCTGCGCGAGATCGACCGTCGCATCCGTTTTCTCTCCAAACGCCTCGACAACGCCGAGGTAGTCGACCCAGGTGAGCGCGAGGAATGCGACCAAGTGTTTTTCGGCGCCACCGTGACGGTGTGCGGTCAGGATGGAGAGGGGCACACCTACAGCATCGTCGGCGTGGACGAGGCCGATGCCGGACGGGGCATGATCAGCTGGGTTTCGCCACTGGCGCGGGCGTTGCTCAAGGCGCGCGAGGGCGACACGGTGACGTTGCGTACTCCAGGTGGGGTGGATGAGATGGAAATCCTTGAGGTGCGCTACGTGACGTTGAATACGAATTTGGCTGCCTAGGGAAATACTGGGCAAGTCCAATGTAATCTTTTGCCTGTTTCCCAATATCGTCGGGTTTTCTAACACGAATCTGACCGCAACTAGGCAGAACATGTGATCACACCTGCGCGCCTGGAGGCTGAAAATGTCGCCATTGGTTTTAACATAAAATGCGTTCTCTGGGTCGTCAATACTAAGTATATAAAATTAAATATATTTAGAATCAATGAACTATATTAATATTTGTTGGTTTTTCTCAGCCTATCCAGGATGTCTTCCGTATGAAACCGTCGAGGGGACGGTGTTGTGAAATATTGCCCCTTCCATGGTGTCGGTTATTTTTACGTTTGGCACGTACCTAGGCGGTTATGTTGTTGTAACTATATGGTTTATATTAATAATTATTTTGTGGTATGCCATTTGCTCTTATTGCAGATAAGAGGATCCACATCTCTTAACACGATAATGCAAGCGTGAAAGGAGTAATTAAAATGAGACCAATTTCCATGAAACATATAGTGAAATCAGGGCTGTTGCTGTTCGGTGCGGGGGTAGCAGCGACTGCTTCTGCCGGGTACTTTGAGTTCTCATCCTATGGGGGTTCGGGTTCAGAGTATGACGTCGCATCCTATGGCAACACCGTTTACTGGGGCGGTCCCACGTCTATCTATTCGATTGATGTGGCCGTGGCCGACTTGAGTAAGAAGGAAGAGCCGAGGTTTCTTGCTGATGGTGTAACACTGAACCCCAATTACCAGACCCGGATTTTTACCAACCCGCAATCGATAAGCCTCACTGGGTCTCCCTTGTCGCTACAAGGCCTTAGCACGGGCGAGATGTACGTGAATGCCACCACTCTCTTCCGTCCGGCGAACAACAACAGCATCATGGCCTTTGACAAGGTTACGGGTGCCTATGATGCGAGCCAGACCCACTTCTACGCCTCAGGGCTTCCGGGTACCGGTTGGGGAATTGGTGCGACGTTTCTTTCCTACGGGGGTGGCAAGTGGTGGAGCGCCAATGAGAGCCGTAATACCTACAGCTCGACAGACGGCAGTAACTGGGTTTACGAGTTCACCTGGAACGCAACGCCGGGCGGCTCGCACGGCGATGGGCTGGAGTACGTAAACGGCTTCCTGTTCGTCTCGGATATGACCTCCAATTACATCGAGCAGTGGGGGCAAGGCGATAACCCTGCCACTCCTGGCGTGGAAACCGGATGGAACGAGTGGACCCGCTTTGACTACGCGGAGATCTTTGGCAGCGCCAAGGATGTGGAAGGGATGGGCTTCGGGGCGCTCGGCCATTTCTGGGCAGGTAGCGGAAGCGTTATCTATGAACTGGGCGGGGGTACCATTCAGGGGCAAATCGATCCGACCATTCCTGAGCCTGCCACGCTGCTTCTGCTTGCCGGAGGCTTGCTGGGCATGGGTGCTTCGCGCAAGTTTATGAAAAAGACATAATATTTATGAGAACGCCGAATGAAACCCCTGCCTTGTGATCACAAGGCAGGGGTTTTGTTTATACAAGTCATTAGTCAGATATTTTCTAGTCCACCCAACAGGAAAGGCAAAAAAAACAAGTCCCAACTTTATAGATTTGAGCTTGAGTGTCGGGATTTTTTACGGTTTCTCTGAGTGTGTTTCATGGCGCATGGTTATAAGGCGTGGTTAAAATAGTTGATACATTGTAATTACAGGGCAATATTTTTATTGTTTTATGGGCATGGGTGATGTGTTATCTATGTGTCGGCGCGACTGACGCATTTGTCAGGCGTTGACCAGCGCATGAGCGTACATGTCTTAGGCCAAGTAACAGAAATGCATGGATCTCGGATGTGATGGTATACGCTCTGGACTCGGTTGCAATTGGTCTGTTGTAATGTCGGGACTTAGTTACATGCCGGATTGCCGGCGATCCGATATCTATCTTGTACGATGATCCAGATACGACTACATTTAAATTAATTAGCCGCGAATGTAAGGCATGGCCATGAACTCAGTGCCCTTTCGCCCAATCCGTCTCACCTTATTTGGACGACTTCTTTCCAAAAATAGGTGGGTGTCGGAAAAGTTTACACTGATTGAGGTATGATGCAAAATACGGAATCAAGCGTATACCTAATGCACTGATTATTTGGGTGATATGAGGTTACGTAGAGAAATGGTACGAATTTTGCTAATATATTGAATAATTAGTACAATATTTACTCATATCATGACTCATAGGCATACATGGCAAAGTACGCGGGGTTAGGAAGTGACCTTGATCAAGGAGAGTACGTCATGACCACAAAAGAACATTCAAATGGCAAGATGGCAGATCAAAACCTGCCCCAAGATGCCACCTCTCCAGCGCAATCTGTTGATGAATCGCGCAGGCGCTTTGGCAAATCGGGGTTAGCCGCAGGAGGGGTGATTATTACCCTCGCCAGTCGGCCGGTGCTGGGCGCGTGGGCATGTCAGTCGCCGTCCGGTTTCCAGTCCGGCAATGTCAGCTCGCATGGGCAGCCCACATTATGTGAAGGTCGTACGCCAGGTTACTGGCAAGCCAAAAAAGATTGGCCAAGTCCGTATGCGACAGGAACATGCACCAACAAAAAAAATATCTCGTCGAATAATCCTGTGGACTGGATAGGAGGAACCCCTTTTAGCGGGACCTTCAATTGCGGCGGAAATGGTGCTATTTATCAGAGTGCTTGCCTGCCAGTCAAGGACGCGCCCTGCAAACCGACGAACCCACTTTCGCTTATGCAGATACTTCTAATGGGCGGCAAGGACGACCGTTACCAGTTGGGCGCACACATCACCGCAGCGATCCTGAATGCAAAAAGGGGCTGGACGAGCCCCGTGCTGACAGAACAGGCCGTGAAAGCCATGTTTAACGAATGGGCTACTAAAGGCTATTTTGAGCCGAGCGCCGGCGTAAAGTGGTCAGGCGAGGATATCGTAACCTATTTGAAAACCACGATGACGCTTTGACATATTCCTGAACTACTCCCCTTCGCAGAGACACCAGCGGTCGGCCCGTATTAAAATACTGAATGCGCTTAAATCAGAAGTGGCAAGTAGCTGCCGAAAACGAACTGCTTTACCATTCCTGGGACGATGAGTTCGTCGTTTACAACGGCGCTACGGGAGATACTCATCTGCTCGGCCTGGTTGCGGCACAGGTGCTACTGAAATTGCAGCAAGCGCCTGCGGATACAGTAAGCCTGGCCGAATGGATTGCACCATTGCAGCAAATCGAGCCGGATGATGAGTTCGTATTTTTCATAGAACAAATTCTTACGGATTTCGATAGCCTTGGCATAATCGAACATACTCAACTTTGAATGTTTCTGCGTTAACACCCCCGGAGCTTTTTTCCCGGCTCAAAGAAGCGGGGTTATTTCTCCAGGCCGGCCCCTTCATTACGCATATGCAAACCTCGATCCGCAGTGTGGCGGAGGGCATCGGTCTGCTCTATGCGGACTACCCGCTGGCTGAAGATACCGGCTTTGCGGATTTCCACGTCCACCTCATCCCACCGGCAAACTTGCGGCGCTGGTTTCGCCCCCAGGTTCTGTTTTCTTTCGACGGTCGAATTCCCTTCAAGCCATTGCCGTTGGACCAAGCCTTCCCGATGCTCGAATGGGGAATGAACTGGTGCGTATCGGGGCATTCACATCAATATCTCATCCTGCACGCAGCGGTTATGGAAAAACAGGGTGGCGCCGTGATCATGCCGGCTCCGCCGGGCGCCGGAAAAAGTACCTTGTGCGCTGCTTTAATCAACCGTGGGTGGCGCCTGCTCTCTGATGAACTCGCCCTGATCAATAAAGCGAGCGGGGCGCTCGTTCCGTTGTGTCGCCCCGTGAGCCTCAAGAACGAATCCATACACGTGATCCGGAGATTTGAGCCGTGCGCGGTACTGAGCCGCGAGGTGCGCGACACGATGAAAGGCACGGTCGCGCACATGAAGCCGCCCGCCGGGAGCGTCACGCAAAGCCACGTAAGTGCTCGGCCTGCCTGGATTGTTTTCCCCAAGTACCAACCCGGAGCGGTCACGCGCCTGGAACCGCAACCCAAAGCCCGCGCTTTTATGCGCATGGTGGAGAGCGCATTTAACTATAGCCAGCTTGGCCCTCAGGGTTTTCAAATGATGGAAAACCTGGTCGACGCGTGCGATTGCTATGAATTCACCTACAGCAACCTCGATGAAGCGGTCGCTGTCTTTGCCGACCTGAAGCTCCCCGTCCGATGAAGGCCGCCCACAACCTGGTGGCACAAGTGCTGCGGCACCCAGAAAGCGCTGTATCGCTGAGCCTCGCCGAGTGGGATCTGCTGATACGCCAGGCAAGGCATGCCGATTTACTGGCGCGCATCTACGCCCTGCTCGATGATCAAGGCCTGATCGACAGTATTCCGGCCAAGCCCTGCGCACACCTGGAATCAGCAGACACCGTGGTCAAACGACATGCTCAAGCGATACGGCGGGAAGTTCTCTGTCTTCGTAAGGCGCTGGCAACCATCGACCTTCCAGTCATCCTGCTCAAGGGCGCAGCCTACCTCATGGCTGACCTGCCGCCGGCGAGGGGGCGCATTTTTTCAGATGTGGATATCCTCGTTCCCAAAGGCCAACTCAATCAGGCAGAGGCTGCGCTGCGCCTCCATGGCTGGGCCAGTAGCCATCACGATGCCTACGACCAGCGCTATTACCGGATCTGGATGCACGAACTGCCGCCCATGATGCACCTTAAGCGCCAAAGCGTACTGGACGTGCACCACAATATCCTGCCGGAAAGCGCACGCGTTCATCCGGACCCCGTTAAATTAATTGAAGCTGCCGTGCCGGTTGGGGAAGATCAGTCCGTTAAAGTGTTAGCGCCGGTAGATATGGTGCTACATAGCGCCACCCATTTGTTTCATGAAGGTGAGCTGGAACACGGGTTGCGCGACCTTGCCGACCTGAATAGCCTGCTGCGGCACTTCGGCGATTCGCCGTCATTCTGGTCGACTCTGGAGAGTCGAGCGCAGGAACTGGAGCTCACTCGCCCGCTTTTTTATGCGCTGCATTATGCCAATCTGGTACTTGGCACGCCCATCCCCGAATCTGTCTTTATAAATCAGACAGTGTCCAAGCCATCTTGGCTATTGGTAGCCATCATGGACGCGCTTTATGGTCGCGCGCTCGCCCCAGTCCACCCGAGTTGTTCCGACTGGCTGACTGGCACCGCCCGCTGGCTGCTCTATGTACGCGCACACTGGCTGCGCATGTCGCCTTGGCTGCTTGTTCACCACCTGTTCCACAAAGCTTTCCTGTCGCAAAAAAGCTCGTAAGGCCCAATCTGGGCGGGGTGTCAAGAAGCGAAGTGTATTTGCGCACGGAACAACGGCGAACGACGGGGTCAGCACAATTATGTGGCGCTGAGCTTGAACTGCTCGGCGTTATATTGCCGATCGTCTGATCGAGGAAATCAATCAGCTCATCGGCGTGGTGCTCTGCCTCGCGGGAAGAGTCGTGGTCGCCGGCCAGGATCAGAAAAGAATGGCGCCAGACAATAATCGTGTCTGAGAATCATCTGGCCGGCCTCCCACCGCGACCTGCGGTGGAGTAAAAAGTAAGGTGCGAACTTTATTTTTACTCATGAAGGAGGCCGAAATGAGATTCTGTGGCATAGACCTGCATTCCAACAATAGCGTAGTAGTAATTTCTGACGAAATGGACAAGATACTCGCCAGTCGGCGTTGCCCGAACGACCTGAGAAAAATACTTGCGATGCTTGAGCCGCACCACGCCGAACTGGCCGGAGTGGTCATGGAATCCACCTGCAACTGGTACTGGCTGGTCGATGACCTGAAGGCTGCGGTCTACGAGGTCAAGCTGGCCAACACCGTTGCCATGAAGCGCTACGACGGACTCAAGCACAGTGATGACGAGGATGATGCCGCGCATCTGGCACACCTGCTACGGTTTGACATCCTGCCACGGGGTATATTCACCCGCCGACCGAATGGGCGCTATTCGATCTCGCCCGAAAGCGCATCCAGCTCGGGCGCTCGCGTACCCAACATGTGCTGGCGATTGTGATCATGCTGGAGACAGGCGACATCACACGTTTTGTCCGGGTTGGCAACTTCTCCTCCTACACAAGATGCGTGGATAGCGCCCGCTACTCCAACGGCAAGAAAAATGGCGAGGGCAATACTAAGAATGGCAATACCTACCTGTTGTGGGCATTCATCGAAGCGGCCAACTTTGCCCGGCGCTTCAACGCCGAGGCCAAACGCTTCTTCGAGAAGAGGAAAGAAAAAACGAACGGCGTGGTCGCCACCAAGGTGCTGGCACAAAAACTGGCGCGGGCGAGCTACCACATCCTGAAGGAGAAGCAGCCATTTGATGTAACGCGCTGTTTCGCCTGAAACGGTTAAAGTTGGCGACAGGTAAGCCAGTATAGGGGTCTGGACGCGAGCCAGCGAGTCTGAGTGGAGACTTGTCTGCCACCGTCTGCGTTGTAATCCGGGTCGTCTGCCGGGTGAGCCGGTTGGGGATTGGACGTGCAATGCACGAGCCACGGTTTCTGTGATCTTTAACCGGACACTTCGGCGGCACCAACGTTTCTCTGGGGCGGCTTACCGCCAGGGCGGCAACAGAATATCGGACACCGCTTGATCCATATGGGTGGCTGGCACGACTCGGTCGTAGCCAATAATGAGGAAACGGATTCGACCGGTTAAAACCAGGTCTGCAAAAAAGAAAACCCTGCTGTCAAAAAAACAGCAGGGAAAGTTGGGTTTCGCCCTTGACACGGGGCCGGCTAATGGGTGACCCCATTCCACATTCCATATTTGCGCTGACCTGAAAAGTGAGTGTAAAAAAAGCCGACGCATTGCGTCGGCTTTTTTTGGTGCGATGAAGCAATCAGACCGTTTTACGGCGGCGCATGGCGGCGAGGCCAGCCAGGCCAATCCCAAGCAGAGCCAGGGAAGCGGGCTCGGGAACGCCAGGCAGGCTGCCCTGTTGGAGCAGGGCGTACTTGACTTGCCCCCCCGCGACCAAGTACTCGCCCGAACCATTGCCCCAGAACTGGATTTTTGTGAATGTGCTCGAGTCGTCGAAGGCGGCGACGAAGATTTCAGTCACAAGAGCGCCGGCATTGTTCGGGAACAGTCCTTGGTTATAGTTCGCCGCAGACGCCACCAAGATGGGCGTGCCGTCGTTGAACGAGATGAACAGATCCGTTGTCGGATTGAAGCAGCATGTCGCCCAGTCACCGACCTCGAACCCGAAGGAGTTCACCGCGGTGTTAAACTGGAATGTGATGCCGCTGGCGATGGTGCCATTCTGTCCGGGAAAAGAGCCGTCGGGACTGATGTCGATAACTTGGCCGGACATCGTGCCATAGGTGGTCGGGAAGAAAGAGCCAGCGTTGTTCATCGTGACCGTGTAATCCGTCCGGACGAGGCTGGAGCCAGACGACAATCCAGTCCACGTGTCCGTAACGACCGTGCCTCCGGCGTTTGTCACGGTGGTGTTAAACGACGCCGAGCCGGCGGGGATGCCGTCGAACACGGTCAGGATGGTGGCGCTGGCGCTTGCTGCCATAAACAAGGCCGATGCGGCGAGAGCGTTGACTAGCGCGGTTTTTTTCATGATACGGCTCCTTGGTTTTTGGTTTAAAGGGGTATCCGTATAAGGAGGACCCCGACACTGAACAAAATATAAACGGGGCAGACTCGATTTCTATGTTTCCCTAATTGCTATTAATCTGCTCTCACCAATCATTAAGCATTACTCATGCCAGCAGAGAACATAAAAATAAAATCAAATATAAATTCAGCATGTTAAATGTTATCGGTGTGGGCGGCAGCAGCTCGTCTGGAAAGTTTCAAAGCGAGATTGTAAGAATTAACGACACTTAAATGTGATACTTCGGGCTTATCAATAACTCCGCCACCATCCCCACAATACTCGCCAGAAACCACGCAAACTGCAGCGTATAAATGGGGTCAGACCCTCATGGCACTTGTCGAAAAAACGCTTGTAAGGCCCAATCTGGGCAGGGTGCCAAGAAGTGAAGCGTATTGCGCACGGAACAACGGCGAACGACGGGGTCAGCACAATTTAGGTGGCGCTGAGCTTGAACTACTCGGCGTTTTTCTGGCCAATTGCCTGATCGAGGAAATCAATCAACTCATCTGCGTGGCGCTCGGCCTCGCGAGAAGAGTCGTGGTCGCCAGCCAGGATCAGCAAACGAACCTGGTTGCCGGACCGCCGGGCGTAAATTTCCATGGCGTCCTCGACCGGCACGGTGACGTCGTCGCTGCCGTGAATCAGCAGCACAGGGCAACGGATCTGTCGGATGGTGTGGCGCGGGGCGATGTCGCTGAAGCGGTGGCCGATGGCGTGCTGGACGTAGCGCAGCACGGGTTGGCCGAGTGGGAAATAGGGAACGTGATGCTCGGCGAGGAATCGCCGCATCATGCTTTCCGGATCGGCAAAGGCGGCAATGCTCGCCACCGCGGCCAGATCGCGGCGGCGCGACGCGACCAGAAGTGCCGCTGCTGCACCCACCGAATGCCCCAGCGCGGCCAGCCGGGTGGCCTCCACATCGGGCTGTAACGCCAGCCAGTCGAGTGCATGCTCCAGATCTTCGGCGAAGCGCGGCAGGGAAGAAAAGCCGTCGCTATCGCTGCGGCCATGGTTGCGCGAGTCGAGAAGGAGTACGGCATAGCCGGCATTGTGCAGCGGTTGCGCCAGCGGCAGCATCATTTCGGCATTGCCGCCCCAGCCATGCAGCACGGCCACAGCCGGAGCGGGTCCGGCAACCGGAGGCGGGACGAACCAGGCGAACAGATGTTTGTCATTCTCGGTCGGGATCGAGACTTCCCGGAACGCCAGACCGTATTGTTCCGGGCTGTTCTGTTCGATGAGGCGTGGTGCGCGGAAGCCGATACGGACGAGCAAGGGGAAGACGGCGACCATTGCGGCAATGATCAGCAATACGGTGGTCGCCAAAATGGTCACAGTGACGGCAGCCCGTACAGCTCCAACATGAAATTGGTGAATGCCGGGGTCTTGCCGGGTTTGCCTGGGCTTTGCCGGTAGCGGGCGCGCACCTCGGCCAGTTTTTTTTGCATCAGCGATTGGGCCTCGTCCTGGTTGATGCGCTTGCGGTCGCGCTCCCCGGCAAGATGACGGTAATAGGCGAACACCTCGTCGTCGTAGGGGTTCTGGCCGATCAGATTGATGCGCTTGATGTTGAGCCGATCCGCAGCCTGCACCTTGTTGATCTTGTTTTTCTTGACCAACCCGGCCAGGTATCCCGCCTCCTGCCGCAGCGCGTCCTCCCGCGTGTCGGTCCACGGCATGGCCGCGCAGCCGGACAGGGTCACGATCAGAATGAGGGATTTTATGGTCCTGAGCATGATGTCCGATCAGTGTTGAAGCCGCCCATACAACCGGCTGTAAAGCCCATCACCCTTGATCAGTTCCTCGTGCACACCTTCCTCGATGATATGGCCGTCGTCGAAGACATAGGCCCGGTCGGCCTGTTTTACTGCGGAGAGGCGGTGGGCGATGATCAAGGTGGTGCGGTTTTTCAGAAACGAGCGTAGCGCGTCATGCAGTTTCGCCTCGGTTTCTGCGTCGAGCGCCGAGGTGGCCTCGTCCAGGATGACGACTTGAGGGTCGGACAACACCATGCGCGCGATCGCCAGGCGCTGGCGCTGGCCGCCGGAGAGGCGCACGCCCTGGCGGCCGACGATGGTGTCGAGGTCGTGCGGCAACTCGCGCACGGTATCGGCCAGCTGCGCCACTTCCAGCGCCTGCCATAGTTGTTCGTCGGTGAGTTCGCGTCCCAGAGTCAGGTTCATGCGCACGGTATCGTTGAATAGTGCCGGATGTTGCAGCACGGTGGCGACGTGGCTGCGTACCACTTCCATGCCGATTTCGGTCATCGGCACGCCATCGAAATTCACCGTGCCTGAGTCGGGTGGATAGAGACCGAGGATCACCTGCACCAGGGTTGACTTGCCGCCGCCGGAAGCACCTACCAGCGCCACTTTTTCTCCCGGCTGGATGGTCAGGCTGACGCCGTTGAGCACTGGCGTTTCACCATAGCTGAAGCAGACGTTCTCCACCTCGACGCCGACCGTGTTTTTGCCGGCGAAGGGATTCTTCAGGTGAGGATAATGCGGCTCTTCCTTCAGTTCGAGCAGGCGGTTGATGCGCCCCAGAGCGGCCTTGGCAGCGTAAAAAGCGTACTGGATGCCGAGGATTTCCTGCACCGGACCCATCATGAACCAGAGGTAGCCGAACACTGCCATCATCTGGCCGATGCTGAGATTGGAATACACCACCATCAGCATGCTGATGGCGCGGAATACGTCGAAGCCGAACAGAAATACCATGAACGACAGCCGTCCGGCTGCATCGCTTTTCCATGAGAAGGCGGCGGCATGGGTGCGGATGTCGCGCGCCGTGTCTATTACCCGGCTAATGTAGTGGCGTTCGCGGTTGATGGCGCGGATTTGCTGGATGGCATCCAGGGTTTCGGTGAGCGCCTGCTGGAACAGTTCGAAGGCATTGTTTTCACGCTTTTTCAAATCCTTCACGCGCTTGCCCAGCACCGTGGTGAAATAGATCACCGCCGGATTGAGCAGCAGGATGAACAGCGCCAGCTGCCAGTGCATCCACAGCAGGATGATGGCGGTGCCAATGATGGTCAGCAGCGCCACCAGAAATTTGGACACCGAGGTGCCGATGAAATTGTCCACCGCATCGAGGTCTTTGACGAAGTGGGAAGCGACTGCACCGCTGCCCAGCGTTTCGTACTCCGACATGGCGATGCGGCTCAAACGCAGCAGCATCTGCTCGCGCATGCGGAAGACCACATCCTTGGCAATCAAGGTGAAGCTGCGGCCTTGCCATACGCTCAGGATCAGCGCTGTCAGCCGCAGCACCAGCGTCAGCGCCAGTACCCCGCCGATATACAGTGTCGGTCCGTGCCAAGTGGGGGCGAAATGGCCGTTCAGCCATGCCACCATTCGACCGGGTTGGTGCAACAGCACTTCGTCCACCAGCAGCGGCATCAGAAGCGGAATCGGTACGCTCGCCACCACTGCCAGGATGGCGACGATATGGGCGATGATCAGATCCTTCTTATGCTCGCGGACGATGCCGAGGATGGAGGGCCAGGTATAGGCGGCAGACATCGGTTATTTCAAGTTCTGTTTCAAAGAAGCAACTTCCTTATGTAAAAACTTTCTACCGCAAAGGACGCAAAGGTTCGCGAAGGACGTCTTAAGACCTTGCTTTCCTTTGCGTCCTTTGCGGTTAATCGGCTTTTGCTTTAGAACCGGTATTACGGTAGCAGCTTAACATCCTCGATCACCACATTCTCCATCGGCACATCCGAGGGCAGGGGATCGCGTGGCCCGGTTTTGACCTTGGAAATTTTCATCACCACGTCCTGACCTTTCACCACCTTGCCGAACACTGCGTAGCCCCAGCCTTGCATTTTGGGAACGGTATGGTCGAGGAAGGCGTTATCCTTCACGTTGATGAAGAACTGCGCCTTGGCGGAATGCGGGTCATTGGTGCGTGCCATGGCGATGGTGTAAGTCTCGTTTTTCAGGCCATTGGTGGCCTCGTTCCGGATCGGGTAAAAAGTTTCCTTTTCCATTAGCTTGGTATCGAAACCGCCGCCCTGGATCATGAAGTTATCGATCACGCGGTGGAATACCGTACCTTTGTAGAAGCCGCCCTTGACGTATTTGAGGAAGTTTTCGACCGTCTTCGGCGACTTGTCCGGGTAGAGTTCGAGGGTGAAGCTGCCAAGATTGGTTTTCATCTCTACCATGGGATTGGCGGCGTAAACATTCAGGCTGAGCAGCAGCCCGAAAACGAGGGTAATCAGGCGTATTTTCATTGATTTTCTCTCCAGAGTTGGTTGAAAAAAGTTAAGGCTTCAGGCGGTAGAAGCGATTGTCCAGGGTCAGCCCCTTCAACCCGTCGAAACGGCTTCCTACCGCATCGCCGAGTTTGCTCAGACGTTCGTCGGGGTGGGGGTGGGTCTTGAACAGCAGCGCCACACTGCCACTGTTGCCGGTAGCAGAATGGCCGATTTCCTGCAGAACTTCAGGCAGGCCGAAGGCGTCGTAGCCGGCGCGCGCCGCCAGAACCACGGCGATGCGGTCGGCTTCGAATTCGGCGTTCTTGTCGAGCGAGCGCGAGACGATCTCCGCGCCGCTGCCGATCAGGTTGTGGATTTTTTCGTCGCCGCCCACCTGCTTCGCCAGCAGTTTACCGCCCAGATCTACCAGCTTGCTTTGCTGCAGGATTTTCAGGTGGTGCTTGCGGATGACGTGGCCGATTTCGTGCGCCAGCACGCCCGCCAGTTCAGCTTCGTTGTCGAGCAGTTGGTACAGCCCGCGGGTGACGAAGATGTAGCCGCCGGGCGCAGCGAAGGCATTGATGTCTTTCGATTCGATCACGCCGAAGTGCCAGGCGAGATCGGGCCGTTCGCTTTGGCTGGCGACCCAGCGACCGACATTGTTGATGTATTTCTGTAGCTGCGGGTCTTTCACCAGCGGCGCAGCGCCGAGCAGGCTGCCGGCAATCTGGCGGCCGATGGCGGTTTCTTCCTCCTCGGAATACCCGCCCAGCTCCGCTGACTTGCCCGGTTTTTGTAACGCCTCCGCCGCATTTCTCAGCTCCTGGCCGAGATTGAAGCCGTGTGCGGCACCGAGGCACAGCAGCAGTCCAAGCCCGGTCAGCCCTCTGATGACTATCATGCGGTTCATGGCTGTTCTCCTTCAGCCGGGTCGGGCAGGTAATCCAGCTTGCGCGCCGTCAGTTTGCCTTTGGCTGCGAATTTTTTCGCCTCCGCCCGGCTGGTGAGGCTGGATTCAGCCAGCTTCAGTTCAGTTTCGTTGTATTTGGCGGCCTTGAGTTCTTCCTCGTTGAGGCCGCGGATGCCTGTGGTGGCGACTACCCGCCCAGTCCCGGCCCGGCCCGAAGCGAGGCCGGCCAGTCCAGCGATTTCACTGCCTGTCGAGGCCTTGCGCGATACGCCGCGGCGGATGCTGAGCATGCGCACCCAGCCGTTGCCCCGGGCGCTTTTTACCTGGAACCAGCCGCCGTCCTTCTTCAGGATCTCCACCTTGTCGCCGGCAGTCAGTTTGCCGACGGTTTTTGCGTCACGGAACGGTTCAGCTTTCAGTTCATCGGCCTTGACTGCGGCGCTGCCCTCGCCGGCGTGGGCGATGGGTGCTGCCAGCAGAACGGCGGCCAGCAGTATATGAAGATAGCGTGTCGAGTGCATCATGATTTCCTTTTTTCCGTCTCTTTCCAGCGTAGCAGTGTTTCTGCGAACAGTGTGCGCCAGCTGTCAGGTGCTTGCTCTCCGCCGGTAATCGACCCTTCGTGGACGAACCAGTTCACCTCATTATCCGCAGTTGCAGCGTGTTTTTGCAAGAGAGATCCGGCCACTTGTACGATCGTGTTGATGTCACGGACGATGCGTAGCCGATTGTCCTCGTCATCTGCCGGGCGTAGCCAGGAAATTGCCAGGGTGTTCTCAAACAGATTCCAGATACCTTTTTGCCGGCCATTCAGGATCTCCACGCTCTTTGCTGCACTGCCGGTTTTTTCCAGTTGCCTGCGGATTGTTTCGCGCGCGCCTTCGCTCAGAGTATCTGCCTTTACTCCAAGGCGGATCAGCATCAGCACGCCATGAAGTTCTCCGTCGCGCTCCTGCGAAGTCCGTACCGTGCTTTTCTCCAGCGCCCTGCCGGTAGCGAAGGCGTACATCCGGGCGAAAGTGAAGTAGGCCAGACCGAGGGTGACCGGGCCGGTCAGGTTGATGTAGGTGGTGGTGAAGTTGATACTGGCGTAGGAGACGGCCAGAAGAATGAACTGCGAAGCGCCGAACATCCTGTCGAATTTGTCCTGGCCAACGCTGCGGTAGAACCCCCAGGCAGTCGCCCACACAATGGAGAGCGTCAGCAGCAGGTAGGCGATGCGGGCATCGGGGAAGCGCAGGTAGTCACCGTGCTTGAAATTGTCGATGGCGGTGGCGAGAATTTCCACACCGGGATGCATGCGGCTGAGCGGCGTCGGCTTGATATCGAACAGGCTGGGTGCGGTCGAACCGATGATCACGATCTTGCCGGTGAATTCGTCTGCCGGACGCTGTTTGTTTTTGCTGGTCAGATCAGCAAAAACGTCACTGAAGCTTACCGAGTGGTAGGTAAATGGTCTGCCGCGCCAGTTGAGCAGCACCCGCTGCGCCTCGGGCTGGGGAAACTTCAGTTGCTGGGCAATCCGTAGCGGCAGAGAGGGGATTTTCCAGCCGTAATCGTCGCGGTAAACCGGGTACTGGCGGGCGATACCATCGGTATCTGGGTAGATATTGTGCAGCCCGAGCCGGCCGCCATCCAGTATCGCTTTGAAGTGCGGCAGCACCATCGCCACCGTGGCATCGCGCTGTGCCTCGTCGCCCAGCGCAACCACGCCCGGTATCATGGCTGGCTTGATCTGGCTCAGGGCGTCGTCGGCCGGGTCAAGCCGCAGCATCGGGAAAAAAGTGTTGCTGGTGGCGGCGATGGCGGCATCGAAATAGGCGTCGCTGTCCGGGTTGTACACATCCGGGTCGCTGAACAGAATATCGAACACGATGGCTTTGGGTCGCTGCTTTTCGATCTGTTCGACAAACTCTCCCAGTACCTGTCGCGGCCACGGCCAGCGGCCGTAGTCTTTCGCCATCGCGGCCAGGCTCGCCTCGTTGATGTCGATGATGACGATATCGGGGTCGGGCTTGGGCACGACAACGCGGTAACGCACCATCATGTCGAACGCCGTCTGCTTCATGTCGGTAGCGAGATGCAGAAACAGCGCGTCGACCGTGATCAGGAGGGTAAAAATTCCGGCCAGATAGAGATAGAAGCTGCGCTTCCATTTTTTCGCCAGCAAGGCGGAAAGGCGGATTCGGGTGCTTCTCAACCAGTGTGAAAGGGAGTCGATCAGGTTCATTGTCAGGCTGAGCTAATCAGGAGGCATCATTATGCCCCATAGCCAGTGCATAGCCCATGCTGGTCCATGGGTTTCCAGCGCCAAGCTGTTTTCTTGCACTATTTTTCGCATGGTCTACCTTGATAAATGGGTTAGGTAGAAGTTTTATTGGAAAGATCGATCTGCCCCGTTTACAAAACAGGGGCAAGTCGTCCGATTATATGTCGCCTGACCACACACAGGAGCCAATGGCTGTATATCGGACTTGTTTCAGCCTGTGGCTATTTCTAGCAGCAGAGGTTACGGCTTGGGCTTTTCCTTGGCCAGTCCCTCAAATTTGGTACGTCAGGGGGTTATATGCTTCGCTCTATCCTTGTATCTGTTTTGCTCACATTTTCCTTGGCTGCTCAAGCTGATGGCTTGGTTCTAAATGATCTTAAGGCGCAGAACGGGGTTCAGCTGTCTGCAGACGAGCTAAAGCAGCTTATGCCGAATGCCAAAGTCGTCAGTCATTCCAAGGAAGGGAGCACTCGCCGTTGGACGAACGAACCCGGTGGCAAGTTCGTGGCTTCAAGTGATGTTCGTCGTGATATCAGCAAGCTGGGGAGGTCATCAAACGGTCAAGGCACATGGCATGTTGGTGACAATGGAACTTATTGCGTTTCGCTTGATTGGCCTAAACGATCTGAAAATTGGTGCCGGTACATGTTCAAGGTAGGTGAGAAATATTACGGCGTTAAAACTGTCAGCGATGGAGCAACAATCGCGCATGAGTTTGAGTTTTCAAAATAACGCCTGACATTTATGTAGCCCTCGCTTATCGATGGGCAATAGAATAAACCGTTGTGCTAGCCCAGAAATGCTTCCTTCGAAGCTAGATACTCGATTTCCTTGGGAGTGCTTTCCCGCCCAAGTATGCCGTTGCGATGAGGAAAGCGACCGTATTTCCGGATCAGTTCCCGATGATGTTGCGCAAAACGCAGGTTGCTTTCGAGCTTCGCCGCTGCAAACAGCTGGACTGAAAGATCTTGGTCGGCAAGGTTCTCGCTGTGCATCAACGGCATGTACAGAAAGGCCAAGTGCTCTGCCGGCAAGTGCAGGTTATAGCCTTGGCCGATAGCGTGCTTGGCAATTTCGACCGCCTGTTGCTCGGTGCTGAAGCTCTCCGCCTTGCCGCGAAACATGTTCAGCGGCAACTGGTCGAGCACGATGATCAAGGCCAGGCAGCCCTCGGGCATCTCTTTCCAGCCGTCGAGTTCCCCTGTGGCGGCTTTGCGCCACAACGCCTCGAATTTCTCCCGTATCTCATCATCCAGTGCCGGTGTGGATGAAAACCAGCGGCTTTGCATTTCCTTCGAGTACCAGAAGTCGAGAATGTTTTGGGGGCTTATCTGACTAGACATTTTTTCTGCATTCTTCACCCCGGATGTTTCTCGGTCTCGGTGTTTTCATTTCAGCGGCGAAGTAAATTGTTTCTGATCAACGACTTCCCCTATGGCTTTGCCTGGTCTGACTTTGCCCTGATACCGGAGATAGTATCCATCAGGAATCCGGCCAACGGGGGGTGTTGAAACCCACTCCCAGAGATAGCCCTCTTTTGTGTCGATGATGACGACTGACTGTGATATGTCATTGTTGGCCCTGGGGAGCGGAATGGCCTGGTATCGTCCAACCTCATCTGCTGCACTCGCCGCATGCGCGGCAATCGACAATAGAACTGCGACCGATAAATTTCGCATACATCCTCCCTGATTTGAAACAGGCATCATGAATCCGCCTATTTGGACCAACATCCACATGGATTCAGCAGGTCGCTGAATACGGCTTCTCTCAGTAAACCAGAACAACCCGTGCGCAAAAAATTCCATGTCGTTTGGGTTTAACGCGTTTATTTCTTTCCCGGCAAGCGACCGGTTGCTACCATGGGCAGCATGATACGGATTACTTCATGGCTCGCCATCAACGAGAACGAAATCGAATTGCAGTTCATCCGCGCTTCCGGGCCGGGCGGACAGAACGTCAACAAGGTGTCGACTGCGGTGCAGTTGCGCTTTGACGTGGCCCGTTCTCCTTCGCTACCCGAGGATGTGCGTGCCCGTCTGATGAAGCTGGCGGGCAACCGCCTGACCAACGAGGGCGAACTGCTGATCGAGGCCAAGCGCCATCGCACCCAGGAGCGCAACCGGCAGGACGCAATCGCTCGCCTGGTGGAACTGATTCTTCACGCCACCGAAAAACCCAAGCCGCGCATTGCTACCAAGCCGACCAAGGCGTCGAAAAGACGCAGGCTGGAAACCAAGAAGCAACGTAGCGAGACCAAGCAGGCGAGAGGAAAAGTCGCGGACTAGCCCTTTACCGGCACGCCCCAGTCACCTTCGAAAAAGTGTACGCCGAGCGGAGTTCTGGCGCGAGCCGCCAGTTCCAGTTCCTTGAGTTCCTCATTGTCGTTAAGCACTTCCGGCTCGCCCTGGTAGCCCACCGCGATCATCGCCATCAATGCGAATTCCTTGGGAATGTTGTAAGTGCTGCGAGTTTTCTCTTCATCGAAACCGCCCATCTGGTGTGCCATCAGGCCCGAGGCCACGGCTTGCAGACATAGATTCTCGGCGGCGGCGCCGGTGTCGTACTGGCCCCAGCGGTTGGGGTTGCCGTTCTTGCGGAACAGGCTGTTGGCGGTGGTCAGTATCAGCACCGGCGCGTTTTTCACCCAGTTCTGGTTCCATTCCCCCAGACAGTCGAAGGCTTTCTGCCAGGCAGCGGCGTCGCTGTTCTTGTCCCAAACGATGAAGCGCCACGGCTCGTCGCCGAAGCAGGAGGGCGACCAGCGCGCGGCTTCCAGCAGGGCGACGATCTGCTCCCGGCTGACCGGTTTGCTTGCGTCGAAGGCGCGGCAGCTCCAGCGTCTGGAGATGATGTCGTGAACGTCGACCTGGGTTGAGGCGGTTTTGGTTTGCATTGCTGTTCCTTGATGTTTTAAGAGAGAAACGGGTAGTCGGTATAGCCCTTTTCGTCGCCGCCGTAGAAGGTGTTTGGGTCGGCTTCGTTAAGCGCGGCATCTTTGGCGAAGCGCTCCGGCAAATCCGGGTTGGCGATGAAAGCCACGCCGAAGGCCACCAGGTCGGCATAGCCTGTGGCCAGGGCTTCCTCGGCGAGCGCCTTGTCGTAGCCGCCGTTGGCGATGTAGGTGCCCTTGAAGGCGCGCCGGAAGGGTGTGAAATCGAAATCCTGCGGGGCATGCTTGCTCTCGCCGATGGTGCCTTCCATGCCGTGCAGGTAGGCCAGGCCGAAGGAACCCAGCGCCGCCGCCACGTACTCGAAGGTCTTCTGCGGGTTGGAGTCGTGCATGTCGTTGAACGGGTTGAGCGGGGAAAGTCGTACGCCGACGCAGTTCGCACCCCATACATCGGAAACGGCCCGGGTGACTTCGAGAAGCAGGCGGCAGCGATTTTCCAGCGAGCCGCCGTAGGCATCGGTGCGCTGGTTGGATCCATCGCGCAGGAACTGGTCGAGCAGATAGCCGTTGGCGGCGTGGATTTCAACGCCGTCGAAGCCCGCCTCCAAGGCGTTCTGCGCCGCCTTGCGGTAGTCCTCGACAATGCCGGGCAACTCGGATGCTTCCAGGGCGCGCGGCGTGACGAAGGGCTGCAATCCCCGGTAGGTGAAAGCCTGTCCATCCGGCTTGATGGCCGAGGGCGCAACCGGCAGCGTTCCGGTATCCAGCAGCGAGGGGTGGGAAATCCGGCCGCAGTGCCACAGTTGCAGGAATATGCGCCCGCCGCGGCCATGCACCGCATCGGTCACCCGCTTCCAGCCGGCGATCTGCTCAGGGCTGTGGATGCCGGGCGTGGCGGGGTAGCCGACAGCAGAGGGCGAAATCTGCGAGCCCTCGCTGATGATCAGGCCGGCCGAGGCGCGCTGGCGGTAATATTCGATATTCATCGGCTGGGGTACATTGCCGGCGCCTGCCCGGTTTCGGGTCAGCGGCGCCATGACGATGCGGTTGGCCAATGTATAGGGACCCATTTGCAGCGGTGTGAAAAGATGTGTGGTCATGTGATTTGTTCCGTGGCGTGTGGGTTTATGGTCAGGCTAGATCGAACAGCAAAATTTCTGCCGAACTATTAGATTCTAGACGAATTTTGCTTTCACTCTCGATGCGTGCTCCATCGCCCGCTTTCAGAGCTTCCCCGTTGAGGCTGGTCGCGCCCCGGGCGACGTGGAGATAGGCGCGTCGACCCGGCGGCAGAGTGTGCTCGGCTGGGTGCTCGGGATCGATCAGGCCGGCATACAGCTTCGCGTCCTGGTGGATAGTCACCGAGCCTTCTCTGCCGTCGGGCGAGGCGACCAGGCGCAGCCTGCCGAGTTTTTCGGCGGCATCGAAGAATTTCTGTTCATAGCTCGGCGTCAGGTCGCTACGCTCCGGCATGATCCAGATTTGCAGCAGATGCACTTCCTCGCTGGTCGAGGCATTGAACTCGCTGTGCCGGATGCCGGTGCCCGCGCTCATGCGCTGCACTTCGCCGGGGCGGATCACGGTGCCATTGCCCATGCTGTCCTGGTGTTCCAGTGCGCCAGACAGGACATAAGTCACAATCTCCATGTCGCGGTGGGGATGGGTAGGGAAGCCGCCGCCCGCCGCTACCCTGTCGTCGTTGATGACGCGCAGGCTGGAATAGCCCATCTGCTCGGGATCGTAGTAATCGGCGAAAGAGAACGTATGCCAGGTGTTCAGCCAGCCGTGGTCGGCATGGCCGCGTTCATGGGCTTTGCGGATGTTGATTATGACTGCCTCCGGTTATCCTAGAAAAATCTGTTGAACCGCAAAGGACGCAAGGGACGCGAAGGAATTCAAAGACTTGAACGACTTAACAGGCTCACCCGATGGGTGATGTGGATTAATTCATTAACTCATTGTTCTACCTTGCGAACCTTTGCGTCCTTTGCGGTTAAATGCCGTTTTTAGGGTTATTGTTTGTTATGATCTGAAATGGGACTGAACCCCATGATTTTCAAGATGCCAGAAGATAAACCCCTTACTCATTACCGCGGTCGCTTCGCGCCTTCACCAACCGGTCCGCTGCATTTTGGCTCGCTGGTGGCGGCGGTCGGCAGCTTTCTCGAAGCGCGCAGCCGCGGCGGCGAGTGGCTGGTGCGGATGGAGGATCTCGATCTGCCCCGCACGGTGCCCGGTGCGGCGGACGACATCCTGCGTACGCTCGACGCCTTCGGCTTGCACTGGGATGGGGAGGTGATGGTCCAGAGTGCCCGCAACGAAGCTTACCGCGCCGCTCTGGATGAACTGGAAAAACTCGGCGCGGCCTACCCTTGCGCCTGTACCCGCAAGGAGATCGCCGATTCTGCCATCAGCGGCATCGATGGCCCGGTATACCCCGGCATATGTCGGGCCGGCTTGCCGGAAGGTCGAGCCCCACGTGCGGTGCGAGTGCGCACTGACTCCACGCCGGTCGGCTTCGAAGATGCGCTGCAGGGGCGTATCAGCCAGATTCTGGAATCTGAGGTGGGCGACTTCGTAGTCCGTCGTGCCGACGGCCTGTTCGCCTATCAGCTCGCAGTGGTGGTGGATGATGCCGAGCAAGGGATCACTCACGTCGTGCGCGGCGCCGATTTGCTCGATTCCACTCCGCGCCAGATCACCCTGCAAAAATTATTGAGTCTGCCTACCCCGGCTTACCTGCACTTGCCAGTGGCAGTGAATGAACGTGGCGAAAAGCTCAGCAAGCAGACCCTCGCGCCGGCGGTGAACATGGCTAACCCGGTGGCGCAATTGTGCGAGGTACTGGCATTCCTCAACCAGGCTCCGCCGGCGGAATTGAAAGAAGCCGATCTGGATGATTTCTGGAAGTGGGCGATCGCTCACTGGCGGGCGGATAAGTTGCCAGAGGTCAGGGCAATAACAGCGTAAACACCGCCCCGCCAAAACTGCCGCCGTTACTCAGCGCTATGCGCCCGGAATTGTCCTTGTTGGTGTGCAGTCGGGCACAGACCGAGGAGAAATACAGGCCGAGGCCGGTCTTGCCGCCGGAGAGGTCGAGGCTTTTCATGCGCCCACCGTTTTCCATGATTCCCTGCGGGAAGCCGTCGCCATCATCTTCCACGCGGATCGCGAGGAAGCCGTTTTCCACCGCGGCACTGAGCCGGATTTCCGATTTTGCGCATTGAAGTGCATTGTGTATGGCGTTGTTGAGCACGCCGGCGGCGAGGTCGCGGTCGAAAAACCAGCACAGCCCCGTTTCGACATCGCTGCTGATGGCGATGGATCGGGCGCCAAGCAGCGGTTTGGCTTCGGCGACGACTTCTTCGATCAGGTCTTCCACCGGGCGGTAGGCGATGTCGATCACATACGGCCCCTGTGCGAAGCGGAACAGGGAAAGCATCTGGATCAGCTTGTCGTTGATCAGCTGGCCGTTGTATTTCAGCAACGCCAGGTTGGACGGCTCTTCGTCGTTGGTCCCGGAACTGGCGCGGTAGTTGTTCAGGGTCTCATCGAGGGAATTGAGCAGCAGGAACAGGAGGTTCTTGAGGTCGTGGATTTGTGCCGCGAACAGGGCGGCAAAGTCGATGGCATCGAGTTCCTCGTGAGTGGCCATCTGGCGTTTCCCTTCCTGGGAGGTCATATCTGGAGTCCGTGATTTTTTGCGGTTTCCTTGAACAGATCTGACAGCATCAGGTATTTCTGGTTGTCGGGATCCTGGTTCTTTACGGTAGTCAGGTATTCTTTCGCCGATTTTCCCAATTCCTCGTCCCAGCCATGCGTCTGCATATAAGCCAGAATGGCATGGACGGCGTTGAGCACGATGACCGTGTTTCCCTGGTATTTCGCCACTGCCTGCATCAACAGTTCCACCGAGCCTCTCAGGTCGCCCGCCTGTGCCATCCGGACGGCCTGGTTGTTGAGGGCGATGACTTCGCGCGAGGAATTGGTAATGATCTCCTTGCCCTTGTCGTGCATGCCGATTTTTCTGAACATGTCTTCGGCATGGAGGTGGATTTTCTTGTCGTCATGATTGGTCTGGATGAAATCCGCGACGACTTTTTTTCCGGTGTCCTCGTCCCCGAGCTGGAAGCAGGATCGCGCGATGTCCAGGGATACGCTGCCCTGCTTGTTGTCACAGGCCTCGAAGTGCTCCAGCGCCTGCTTCAGCGCTTCTTCGGCCGCTTCCGTGTTGCCCGATTTCTGGTAAGCCAGGCTGTCCATGACGGCACCATGCAGCAGAGATTCCGGCGAGTTTTTAAAGGTTTTACGGGCGTCCTTCATCACCGTCATGGCCTGATCGCACTTGCCCTGGTCGATGTATACCCGGCTCAGGTTGGCATAGTCTTCCGGTGAAGTGAGGGCGGAGTTCTTGCCGAATTCGAGTATCGCTTCATAGGAGTCTTGCGCTGTTTCCAGGTCGTCGTTGCGGTAGGCAATTTCACCGAGCGTCTTGCGCCGCGCCAGCATGCGCGGCGATTTTTCCGCTGCCGCCATCAGAGTCTGTTGAGCGGCTTCCTCGTCGCCGGCAGCGGAATAAGACTTTGCCAGCCAGTCGTATGCTTCCATGTAATTCGGAGTGCTTTCCGTGACCTTCTTGAAGGTTTCCACAGCAGCGCCGAAATTGTTTTGGTGGAACATGGATTTGGCAAGACCCATGCGCGCCCAGGGAATCTCTCTGATTGCCAGGATTTGCTCGTACAGTTTGCCGGCGATGCCGTAGTCGCCTAGCAGCAGGCAGATTTCAGCCTTCAGACGCATCAGGTCGATCTTGTACTGGTTGGGAGAATTCAGCAGTTTGTCGCAGACCTGGATTGCGCGGCGGTAATCCTGTGCATCCATGAGGGCGAACACGGGTGAGAAATAGGTTTTTTTCTGTAACAAGCGCTCCAGTCGTAGGCGCAGGACCTCGCCGGCGAACGGCTTGATCAGATAATCGTCGGGCGCCAGTTCGGCGGCGCTGACGACTTTCTCGTAGCTGCGCTCGGCTGTCACCATCATGAAAATGGTGGAGTTCTTGATCAGCTTGCGGCGCTTGGTTTCCTCCAGCAATTGTTGACCATCTTTGCCGCTACCCAGATCATAGTCGCACAGGATGATGTCATAAACGCGCTGTTCCAGGCGGTTGATGGCCTCGATGCCATTCCCCGCCATGTCAATGCGCGTGCCGCCCAGGGTGCTGATGGTGTTGCGCAGGGAAGAGCGCATGCTGACGACGTCGTCTATGACCAGAAAAGTCTTTTCCTGGAAATTGATGGGTGCACTATCCGTGCTGGATGTCTTGGCTTGGAAGTTTTCCGCGTTCATGGCTTGATTTGGCGTCTCTGCGGCCTTATTTATCATAATCAGGAAATCTTACCATGCAGCATGGATAACACAAGGAAGCGTATCGACTTGCCTGTGGTCACAAGCCCGTTATAATTCATTTATTACTCAAGACACTGTCAGGAGCTTCACATGCCCTATTTCGTTTATAAAATCACTCCGCCCTTCAAACAACTGGAGAGAATCGATTCCTTCCCCAATTTCAAGGAAGCCAGTGCGTTTGCCAAAACGGTGCGCACCGGCATGGCAAAGACCGATAACTACGCCGTCAAGGTGATTTTTGCCGAGAACGAGTTGGAAGCCGAGGACTTGCTGACTCAAGTACGTGAGCCGGAACCGATGACCGGCGAAGATTATTAAGTAATCGACGGATCAGGCATTGTGGACGAGCGAGCTTTTCAGGATGCTTACCGGGCGACCAATCCGCTCGCCTGCCCGTTCGAAAAGGCGATCCTGATCTGCCGTTGTGCCTGCCGCGAAGCCAGGCGCGTCAATATCGCGGAGCGGGACACCGTGAACTGCCTTGACGCCCAGGCGCAGGGGGATTGCTCGTTGCTGGTCGGGATGCTGCGGCATAACGCGGCATTCGCGCTCAAGGTGACCCATGCCGATGCGGTGCTGCCCCATGCCAAGTATGTGAAAGTGCAATGCGGCGGACTGCTCGGTCTGCAGGCCGCACTGCAACCGGAGTATGCCGGGGAGGCACGGGTGGAGGATATCCGTGGTTTGGTGCTGGAAGCGCAGGAGCGGTTTGGCAGCCTGCAGGATCTGCCTTACAGCGAGATCGTCAGAGGTATTGCCGGATTTGAGTTCAGGCGCAGGTCAGGGCCGAAATAAACGCTTACCAGCAGGTGCCGTTTTCCTGATAGACAGCCATAATGGACTTGAGCTCATTCAGAACAACCTGGCGTTCGTCCTCGTTGAGTTCCTGTACCTCTGCCATGGGTTCTCCCCGCTCCAGGGCGAGAATAACCAGGGAAACCTCCTTGCAGCCTTTCTGGCACAGAACTTCGATGCAATGGGCGATTCTGGATTGGTTCATATTCAAGGCGTTGGGGTCAAGGCTGTAGAATGACATGATTTTAAAGCAAATGCATTTTTGCCACGAGGAATAATTTGAAACAATCTGACAGTCTGCAACGGTTTATGTTCGAGCACGCCGCAGTTCGTGGAGAGATCATTCATCTGGATGCGACCTGGAAGGCGGTGCTGGAGCGGCGCGATTACCCGCTGGCGTTGCGCACCGTGCTCGGCGAGCTGATGGCGGCCGCCGCGCTGCTTTCCGCCACACTTAAATTTTCGGGTTCGCTGATCATGCAAATTCAGGGAGGCGGGCCGGTCAGGCTGCTGGTCGTGGAATGCGGAGCCGACCTGACGATGCGGGCCATGGCTCACTGGGATGGCGATTTGGCCGAAGGAGCGGCACTGCCCGAACTGGTGGGTGAAGGGCGGTTCGTGATCACCATCGATCCGAAGAAGGGTCGACAGACTTATCAGGGCATTGTCGACCTGGAAGGCGGCAGCGTGGCAGCAGTGCTGGAAAACTACATGCAGCGCTCCGAGCAGCTCGATACGCGGATCTGGCTCGCTGCCGACAGCCACGGCGCGGCGGGCATGCTGTTGCAGAAAATGCCCGACGGTCCGGAGGCCGATACAGATGCCTGGAATCGCGCCGTGCATTTTGGCGCTACCATCAAGTCCCGGGAACTGCTGGATTTGCCAGCACGCGAGATCATCCACCGCCTGTACCATGAGGAAGATATCCGCCTGTTCGACAGCACGCCCGTGCATTTCGGCTGCACCTGCTCGCGCGAGCGGGTTGCCAATACCTTGCGCATGCTGGGCTACGACGAAGTCCGCTCCCTGCTGGATGAAATCGGCTACATTGAGGCCGACTGCGAGTTCTGCAACCAGCATTACGTGTTCGACGCGGTGGATGCAGAGCAGGTATTCGCCAGTGACGTTGCCGGCCCGGCTGGCCACACCCGGCACTGACATGAGCGCCGCCCGGAAAGCCGTGATTCTCGGCGCGGCAGGGCGAGACTTCCACAATTTCAACGTATTTTTTCGTGACCACACTGGTTACGAGGTGGTCGCGTTCACCGCCACCCAGATTCCCTACATCGAACATCGCACCTATCCCGCTACCCTGGCGGGGCCGCGCTATCCTGCCGGCATCCCGATTTTTCCGGAAAGCGAACTGCCAGACCTGATCTGCCGCTTCGGCGTGCAGGACGTGTTTTTTGCCTATAGCGACGTCCGTCACGAACAGGTGATGCACCTTGCTGCGCTGACCTTCTCTTGCGGCGCCTCGTTTCACCTGCTCGGACCCAACGATACCATGCTCAAGGCCAGCAAGCCGGTGATCGCGGTGGTTGCGGCCCGTACCGGTGCAGGCAAAAGCACGGTCACGCGCTATCTGCGCGCTGCTTTTGCCGCGTCGGGCCGGAAGGCGGTGGCGGTGCGCCACCCGATGCCCTATGGCCGCTTCGACAAATCGGTCGAGCGCTACGCCACGACGGAGGACGTGATTCGCTCCGGCATTACCGTCGAGGAAATGGAGGAATACCAGCAGCACGTCGATGAGGGCGGCGTGGTTTTCGCCGGCGTGGATTATGGCCAGGTGCTGGCGCGCGTCGAGGCCGAGGCTGATGTCATTCTGTGGGACGGCGGCAACAACGACATGGCCTTCTACCGACCCGACCTGACCGTTACCGTGCTTGACCCGCTACGGCCAGGAGAGGAAGCGGGTTATTTTCCAGGAGAGGCCAACGTCCGCGCGGCAGACATCATCGTCATCAACAAGGTCAATGCCGCATCCAGGGCCGATGTCGAGCGCGCCATGGCGGCCGCGCATGCGCTCAACCCCGCTGCGCCGGTGGTGTTGATGGCCTCGCAAGCGACGCTGGATCGGCCGGAACTGGTGCGCGGCAAGAATGTGCTGGTGGTGGAGGATGGCCCATCGGTGACGCACGGCGGCCTGACCGAGGCAGTTGGAGCCTGGGCGGCGCGCCGCCTCGGTGCGCACCTGGTGGATCCGCGCCCTTACGCCGTAGGCTCGCTGCGTGAAGTGTATGAAAAATATCCGCAGCTGGGTTCGGTGCTGCCCGCCCTGGGTTACAGCGCCGGGCAGTTGGAGGAACTGCGTTACTCCATCGATCAGGTGCCGTGCGATGCGGTGGTGTTGGGTACACCGGCCAATCTGGCTGCGGTGGTGGAGATAACAAAACCGGTGGCGCGGGTCAGGTTCGTGGCCGAAGACATCTCGCACCCCACGTTGCAGGCTCTCGTCATTTCCCGCTTTGGTGGAAGCGGCATTCGTGAGCAACCCTGAAGAAGAACGCAAGCTAACAGATGACGCATATCAGGAAAAAATGGCCGATGCGATTCTTTCCGGCATAATCCTATGTATGCCAAATAAGAGTAATTAAAATGGAATCCACTCAAGAACAGCTATCCATATATAAGGCCCTGTTACTGGCTACCAAAAGCCTGGCTCAGGGAAATACGCCCGAGGAAGTTTTGCGGGCGGCCTGTGATGCGATTGTCGCGGCTTCTGAGCATGTTTGCCTGGCATGGATGTACTTGGGTAATCCAGATTCTGAAACGATCAGACCTTCTTATTCAGTAGGAAGAGCTTCCGAATATACTCGTGACCTGGTGGTTGATCTTTCTCCGGAAGCGATGAATGGTCCTGGCAGGCGTTCCCTGGCAAAAAATGAGCCTGTTCTGGTACAGATCGATTCTGATCCAAGCTTTGGTATCTGGCGTGAAAAGGCGATTCGATTCGGTTTGCAGGAAGGGCTGACCTTGCCGATTGGTGACCCGGATCAGCCCTTCAGGGGACTGATTGTGGTTTTCGTCGATACACGGGAATACTTTGAGCAGATCGGGATGGAGCCTTTCATTGCTTTTGCCCAGTTAGCTACTGTGGCCCTGGATCAGGCACGATTGAAAGTTTCTCTGGAAGAAATGGCTTCGATTGATCCTTTGACTAACCTGCTTAATCGGAGGGCGTTTCAAGAGGTGGTCAACCGTGAGTATGCGTGCGCAAAAAGATCGGGAAAACCTTTTAGCATGCTTCTGTTCGATCTGGATCGGTTCAAGATGCTCAACGACAATTATGGTCATGATATCGGTGATAAGATTTTGCTCGGAGTCAGTGACACTGCAAAAATTACGTTACGCACAACCGATTGGTTGAGCAGGTGGGGCGGCGAAGAATTTTTGGCTATCCTGCCAGACACGGATGAGAGAGGCGCATTCAAGATTGCTGAACGGCTAAGGGGAGAAATCGAAAAATTCTCAATTCAGCTCAATAATCAGAAAATTAAAACCACTGCAAGCATCGGGATAGCCAGCTATCCCCGTGATGGTGACACCCCGGATTTTCTGCTGAAGGCAGCAGATGCGGCACTTTATGAAGCCAAGAAATCCGGACGAAATCGTGTGGTGGAAGCCAGGGATAAGCGCGAGGTTTATTCCATCGCGGCTAAACTTAACACTGCCATTGAAAGTAACAGGCTGATGCCGGCATATCAGGTGATTGTAGACCTGAAAACCGGAAAGCCGGTTGCTGAAGAAGCGTTGGCCAGATTGATTGATGAATCCGGAAATGTGATTGAGGCTACCGACTTTATTTCGGCGGCGATGGAATTGCAGCTAACACACCTGGTCGATTACCAGATCATTAGACAAACCATGAGTCACTGTGCCGCTAATATTGCCAGCGGTGGCCAAGATATAGCACATTTCGTCAATATCTCGGCGGACCTTTTGCTTCATCAGGATTTGGTTCAGGGTTTGTTTGCCGAAGCTCAGGCAGCCTGCATATCGTGCGGGGTGGATTTGGGCCCCACCAAGCCTATGGTGCTGGAAATTACAGAAAGACAATTGCTCGGTGATGCCAATGCAGTCAAAGCCAAGCTTGCCCCTTTCATTGATTTTGGAATGCGCTTGGCCATTGATGATTTTGGCAGTGGCTATTCTTCATTCCAGTATCTGGCCGACTTGCCGATTTCGTTTCTAAAAATCGAAGGAAGCCTCATTAAACAGTTGAAAGACAAACGCGTCAGGCAGATTGTCAAACGGATTAGCGATATCGCAAAAGACCTGCAGTTGACCACGATAGCCGAGTTTGTCGAAGATGCCGATACCGCTGAAATTCTCTGTGAACTGGGAATAGACTGGGCACAAGGCTATTTCTTTGGGCGCCCTGTTCTGTCAAAACAATAGTCGCTGGTCCTGGAGCGAATCAGAGAGAGGATGGCGTAATCATGGGGAGCCAGACTTACATCGGCCGACAGCCGGTACTCGACCGGGAACGCAAGATCATCGGCTACGAGCTGTATTGTCAGGACAATCCAGAATCCATAGCCGTCAAGGCGGAAGACAGCCTGAGCGCCAGCGCACAAATCCTTGTCAGTTTGCTTAACAGCCTTGATTCGGGATGGTTGCCGGAAGGCAAGCTGGTTTTTATCAACGTCGACATTGCCATGTTACTGGACTCCGATTTTCTGGCGCTGCTGCCGGACGGGCACATCGTGCTGGATATCTATGGCAAGGCCTCCGTTACCCCGGAACTGCTTGCTGCTTGCGATGATTTGCGTGCCCGCCACATTGGCGTGGCACTGGACGATGCCGGTCTGCTCCAGGAAGACGATGCACTGCTTGGCAAGGCCGATTTCTTCAAGGTCGACGTCAACGAGTACGATGCGACCCAGCTATTCGAGGTATTGGGCCGGCTGGAGAAATTCCCGGCCCGGCGGGTTGCCAAAAAGGTCGAAACCGGGCGTGATTTCAAGTTCTGTCACGATGCCGGCTTCGATTGTTTCCAGGGTTATTATTTCGCCCGTCCGGAAACGGTGTCGGAAAAGGCGATCAACCCCGGCCAGATGAATCTGACCGAGTTGCTCAACCTGATCGGACGCAATGCTGAGGCGGCAGAGATCGAGGCGGTATTCAAGCGCGATCCGGTGTTGATGGTCAAGCTGCTGGGTTATATCAACTCACCTGCGATGGGGCTGTCGCGCAAGGTGACGGCGATCCCCCAGGCGCTTGCCCTGGTCGGCTACCGCCAGCTTTATCGCTGGGTGGCGCTCCTGCTTTACACCGCGGGCAGCAGCGTCATTCCGCCTGCACTGACCCTGACCGTGCTGACCCGCAGCCGGTTCATCGAATTGTTGGGCAAGACCAAACTGCCCAGGCAGGAACAGGACAACCTGTTCATCGTCGGCATGCTGTCCATGCTCGGAATTATTCTGGAAACGCCGCTGGAAAATGTGGTCGATAAACTGCATGTCCCGGAGTCGATTTCACAGGCATTGTTGAAGCACGAAGGCGTTTATGGGCCTTATCTCGAACTGGCTGAAGCCTGCGAGAATTGCGACGCGCAGCGCATGACCAAACTTGCTGTTGGACTGGGGCTTACGGCTGAAGATGTTAATGGTGCTCACCTGGCAGCCATTTCCTGGGCGGAAGCCCTGATCGGTAGCTCGGTCTGAGTTTTCAACTTGAAAGACATTTGCCGCAAAGGACGCAAAGGTTCGCAAAGTAAACCAACTTCAAGTAATGCATAAAACGAGATCGATCTGATTGCTTTCCCTCGCGTTCCTTTGCGTCCCTTTCGGTGAAAGGATTTAATGAATAGCTCCACAACTGAAAGCGGCGCAGAGCGGTTGCGCATCGACAAGTGGCTGTGGGCGGCGCGTTTTTTCAAGACGCGTTCGCTGGCGTCGGAGGCGGTCGATGGCGGTAAGGTGCATCTCAACGGGGTACGCGTCAAACCGGCGAAAGCAGTCAGCACCGGCGACACGCTCGAAATCAGGATCGGCCCGTTCCAGTTTATCGTCGTCGTATGCGGTCTTTCCCCTCGCCGCGGCCCGGCCAGCGAGGCGGCGAAGCTTTACCTGGAAACAGAAGAAAGCCGTTCTGCGCGCGAGGCGCTGGCGGCGCAATTGAAGGCGGAGGCCGTTCATGGCGAGGAGCGTCAGGGCCGCCCCACCAAGCGCGATCGGCGGCATATCACGCGGTTTACCGACAGCTAATGTAGGGTGCGTCTCACGCACCATTTCGTTATGTTTTGGTGCGCGCGGCGCACCCTACTATTTGTAAGTCGCGCCCCACACGCCAAGCCAATCATGGTTAAATTCCTCCATGCCTGAATATCGACGAGCCGACACCAAAGGCGGAACCTATTTCTTTACCGTCAACACCCACCGACGGCAACCGGTGCTGACCAATGAGGCGGTAAGAGTCGCACTGCGCGAAGGCATAACCCGGACCCGTGCGGCATATCCATTCCAGGTGCTGGCCTGGGTGCTGTTGCCGGATCATCTGCATTGCATCTGGACCTTGCCGGAAAGCGATGCGGATTTCGCCAAGCGCTGGGGCATGATCAAACGCCACGTCAGTCGTCAATGCGGCGATCAGTTGAACCGCGAAGAATGGCTCAGCGCCTCGCGGCGCAAGCGGGGCGAAAGCAGTTTGTGGCAAAGGCGCTACTGGGAACACCAGATACGGGATGAAGCCGATCTACAGCGGCATGTGGACTACATACATTGGAACCCGACGAAACATGGCTTGGTGCAGAAGGTCGCGGATTGGCCTTATTCGACATTTCACCAGCAAGTGGCTCGAGGGATTTATCCGCAGGATTGGTGTGGGGATTTTGAGTAAGGGGAAGGTAATGAACGGTTTGGGGAATAGAGGGTGGAGTTGGTGCGCATGGCGCACCCTACCTTTGCTTACTAGGTCGGGTGGCTGAAGCCGTCTAAAAAACTTCCCGTGTTTCCAGAAATTTGATCTCCGGAAAACGTTCCTGGGTCAGGTTCAAATTGACCCGATTCGGCGCCAGGTAGACGTAATCGTCGGCGTTATCCAGCGCGACGTTGAAGCCGTGTTTGTCGGCGAGCTTCTTCAGGTCGGCATCGGGGCCACGCAGCCAGCGGGCAGTGGCGACATCGAAGGGTTCGAATATTACGTCAACTCCGTATTCAAACTGCAGGCGGTGCGCCACTACATCGAACTGCAACATACCGACTGCGCCCAATATCAGATCGTTGCTGGCGATGGGGCGGAATAACTGGGTGGCGCCTTCTTCTGCCAGTTGGTGCAGGCCTTTTTGCAGCTGCTTCATCTTCAGTGGGTTTTTGATCCGGGCGCGGCGGAAAATTTCCGGGGCGAATGAGGGTATCCCGGTGAACTTCAGGTCCTCGCCTTCACTGAAAGCGTCTCCCAGCTTGATCGTGCCGTGGTTGGGGATGCCGATGATGTCGCCGGCGTAGGCTTCGTCCGTGGTGTTGCGATCCTGCGCCATGAAGGTGATGGCGTTGCTGACGGTGATCTGTTTGCCGGAGCTGACCTGCTTGAGCTTCATGCCACGGTCGAAGCGCCCGGAGCAGATGCGGATGAAGGCGATGCGATCACGGTGCTTGGGATCCATGTTGGCCTGGATCTTGAACACGAAGCCGCTGAACTTGGGTTCGTCGGGTTCCACTGCACGGCTTTGCGCAGGGCGCGGCAGGGGCGCGGGAGAGAGTTCGACAATGGCGTCGAGCAAGGATTGCACGCCGAAGTTGTTCATCGCCGAGCCGAAGAACACCGGCGTCTGCTTGCCGGCGAGATAGGCCTCGCGGTCGAAGGTGTGGGAGGCACCGCGCACCAGTTCGATGTCGATGCGCAGCTCGTCGGCCTGGTCGCCGATCAGTTCATCCAGGCGCGGGTTATCGATCCCCTGAATGATTTCCGAAGTGCCTTTCTCGGCGTTCGGATCGAATACCG
This sequence comes from Gammaproteobacteria bacterium, assembly GCA_018823025.1. Lineage (GTDB taxonomy): Bacteria > Pseudomonadota > Gammaproteobacteria > Burkholderiales > Sulfuricellaceae > Sulfuricella. The sequence continues at coordinate 49,883 of JAHJJI010000139.1, forward strand.
AGACGACATCATTATAGAGGTGGTAGGTGCCGCGGAAGCGCTTGCCCATGCCGATAGGCCAGGTCATCGGCGCGCACTGGATTTGCAGCACCGACTCGATTTCGTCGAGCAAATCGATCGGTTCTTTGCCTTCGCGGTCGAGCTTGTTGATAAAGGTGAGGATAGGCGTGTCGCGCAGGCGGCAGACGTTGAGCAGCTTGATGGTCTGGGCCTCGACGCCATTCACCGAGTCGATCACCATCACCGCCGAGTCTACCGCCGTCAGGGTGCGGTAGGTGTCCTCGGAAAAGTCTTCATGGCCAGGGGTGTCGAGCAGATTGACGATGCAGTCGCGGTAGGGGAATTGCATCACCGACGAGGTCACCGAGATGCCGCGCTGCTTCTCCAGTTCCATCCAGTCAGAAACTGCATGGCGGTCGGACTTGCGCGCGCGGACTGCACCCGCCATCTGTATCGCGCCACCGAACCAGAGCATTTTCTCGGTCAGCGTGGTTTTGCCGGCATCCGGGTGGGAAATGATGGCGAAGGTGCGGCGACGGCGGATTTCTTCTTGCAGGGTCATGGCAACAGGCTGTTTTGGAAAGAAAAGAGCGGAATTATAGCGTTTTATCAGGTTGATAGACAGCCCACATGAGACTATATTTAAAGCTGAGAGTTCAGAGGATTTAGTGATGCGTTTTGTGACAAGCTTGCCGTCGCCCCCATCGCCGGTTGAAGGAGAAGAACCCGGACCTGTGCGCGCCATTCGGCCCTCCCGGCCCGTGGGTCCGCGCACGCTCGTGCCACGGGTTATTCAACATTTCGAGCAAAAAACAAGAGCTGAGGGGAGTGCTGGCGGTCCCATGGCTGGGCGGCGGGAGCAGCGCACAACAAATGATCGTCGTGGATTATGTCGTCGACTGCAGCACGGGGATCCTTTTTTGGACACCCGCACCGCCGAGGAGAGGCGGACGAGAGGGAGGCGCGATAACGATATCGCCACCACTCTGGATGAAGAAGGCTAACTATTCACGGATTTTCAAAATTGCCGTGCCGATTTCATAACTGCGGCTGGAGTCCAGCTTGACGCAGCGCCTGACCTGGACCAGTGCGCGCAACGGCTTGATGGTCGAGCCTTGTGGCGGCAGTACGTGGATGTCGAGCAACTGGCCGAAGCGCGGGACATAGTCGGTAAGCAGTGAAACGCCGTCGACACTCAGATCCTTGGTGGTCCCGTAAACGGTTTCGCCGCTTTCCGTAACCCGGATTTTTACCTGGCAGTTGATGGGGATGCGTCGCGCATTACGCATCTCGCCTTTGTGTTGCCGTCGCCCGCCGGGAAGGAGTCGAAGTTTGGCGGGTTGGTCTTCCTGTGCGGACGATGTTTCTTCCGCGAAAAATGCCTTGGGTTGTGCCATAAAACTCCTCCATGGTTGATTTTATTTGTTATTTCCTGACCACAATATATGGGTAGGACGTTTGTAGTTATATCAACATATGGTAGTAGAGTCTAAAACAAAATAAACCATCCGGCAATATGCCGAAGTGTTTATTTTTCGGGCAGGAAGGCTGAGTTACTTGGAACGGCGGGTTGCTCTTGGTCGATCCAGGGTGTGCTGGGTACGGGCAGTGCCTCTGCCGGTTTCGGGGCGGTGGTTGCTGGCGGGCGTGCGGCCCGTTCCCACAGGCTGCCAGGCCGGCACCAGGTGCTTTTTGCTGGCGCCGATCAGATCGGTGCGGCCCATCTGCTTAAGCGCTTCACGCAACAGCGGCCAGTTCTCGGGATCGTGGTAGCGCAGGAAAGCTTTGTGCAGCCGCCTTGCCCTGCCGCTCTTCGGGATGGTCACTTCTTCGCCTTCGCGGCTGATTTTTCGTAGCGGGTTCCTGCCGGTGTGATACATGGCGGAGGCCATCGCCATCGGCGTGGGGGTGAAATTCTGTACCTGATCCAGGCGGAAGCTGTTGGCCTTGAGCCACAGCGCCAGTTCCAGCATGTCCTCGTCGGTGGTGCCGGGGTGGGCGGAGATGAAGTAGGGGATCAGGTACTGTTCCTTGCCGGCTTCCTTGGAAAACTTCTCGAACAACTCCTTGAACTTGTAATAGGCGCCCATACCCGGCTTCATCATCTTCGACAAAGGTCCTTCGGCGATGTGCTCTGGCGCGATCTTTAGATAGCCACCGACATGGTGGCTGACCAGTTCTTTGACGTATTCCGGTGACTTAGTCGCGAGGTCGTAGCGCACACCCGAGCTGATCAGAATCTTCTTGATGCCGGGCAGCGTTCGTGCCTTGCGGTAGAGTTGGATCAGCGGGCCGTGGTCGGTGCCCATATTTTCGCAGATGTCAGGGAAGACGCAGGAAAGCCGGCGACAGGAGGACTCGATTTTGGGGTCGCGGCACTTCAGCCGGTACATGTTCGCGGTAGGGCCGCCCAGGTCGGAGATGATGCCGGTGAAACCTGGTGTCTTGTCGCGGATTTCCTCGACCTCGCGCAGGATCGAGGCTTCCGAGCGATTCTGGATGATGCGTCCTTCGTGTTCGGTGATAGAGCAGAACGTGCAGCCGCCGAAGCAGCCGCGCATGATATTGATCGAAAAGCGGATCATTTCGTAGGCTGGAATCTTCGCTTCGCCGTAGATCGGGTGCGGGCGGCGGTTATAAGGCAAGTCAAAGACGCCGTCCATTTCTTCGGTGGTCAGCGGAATCGGTGGCGGGTTGATCCACACGTCGCGATCGCCGTGAGCCTGCACCAGCACGCGGGCGTTGCCGGGGTTGGTTTCAAGATGCAACACACGGTTGGCGTGGGCATACAGCACCGGGTCGTCCCGCACCTGTTCGAATGAGGGCAGCCGGATCACGCCCTGGGTGCGATCCGCCCTCTTCGGCGGGTGAAACTGCACTGGTTGGGTTTCGCTCTGATTTTCACCTTCGGTTGCACAGGCGGCAGCAGATGTTTCTGCGTAAGGATTAACATGCGTTCCCACTTTGCCTGGCGTATCCACCGAGGTCGAATCGATGACTTGCCGGCCTTCGGGAATGCCTTTGAGCAAGATGGCCGTGCCGCGCAGGTCGGTGATGCTGGCGATAGGTTCGCTCTTGGCCAGACGGTGGGCCAGCTCCACCAGCGCCCGTTCGGCGTTGCCATAGAGCAGGATATCGGCCTTCGAATCCGGCAGGATGGAACGGCGTACCTTGTCCGACCAGTAGTCGAAGTGGGCGATGCGGCGCAGGGATGCCTCGATGCCGCCGATCACTACCGGTACATCGGCATAGGCCTCGCGGCAGCGCTGCGAATAAACGATTACCGCCCGGTCGGGGCGCTTGTTGCCTTCGGCGTTGGCCGTATAGGCGTCGTCGGAGCGAATCTTGCGGTCGGCGGTGTAGCGGTTGACCATCGAATCCATGTTGCCGGCCGTAACGCCGTAAAACAGGTTGGGTTTGCCAAGCGTCTTGAAGGCGGCCGGGCTGTGCCAGTCGGGCTGGCTGATGATGCCGACGCGGAAGCCTTGCGCCTCCAGCAGCCGGCCGACCAGCGCCATGCCGAAGCTGGGGTGGTCGATATAGGCGTCACCGGTGACCAGGACGATATCGCAACTGTCCCAGCCGAGTTGATCCATCTCGGCGCGCGACATCGGCAGCACGGGGGCCGTGCCAAAGCGCTTGGCCCAGTATTTGCGATGGGAAAAGATGTTGTGGGCGGTTTCCATGGGGAGCTATTTTACGCGGGTAATGGCAACGGCGATATGGACACGCCAGTTTCGACTAGGTTCCGTTGCCCAGAAGTGAAACTCGCGAAGCGAGACTTCGTCCCTCTCGCCCTCTGGGAGAGAGTTAGGAGAGAGGGAAACGGTCATGACGAATCGCTGTTTGGCGGCGATTCGTCATGACCGTCAGGTCGTTGTTTCAGGCAGGGAGTCGGATCGAACGGGGAAAATCACCCGCATCAGCGTGCCCTGACCGGTTGGCGGGGTTTTCGACTCTGCCAATGCGTTGTGAGTATGGGCGATTTCTCTGACGATGGCCAACCCCAGGCCGCAGCCGTCGCCAGGACTGCCCTTGATCCGGTAAAAACGTTCGAATACCGCGTCAGTATCGCTTGCCGGAATGCCGGGACCGTTGTCCTCCACTTCCAGCACCGATGCATGGGCTTGCGCTATGGTGCGCACGGTAATGTTCCCTCCCGCCGGCGTGTAGCGGATGGCGTTGTCGAGCAGGTTGGCGAGCAGTTCGCGGATCAGCAGCGGAATGCCGATAATTCGTGCGGGTTCCAGTTCGAAGCCAAGGTCAATGTTCTTTGCCAGCGCCCTTGTTACCCATTCTTCGGCACATTCCTGCGCGATCTGGCTCAAGTCAACTGACTGCATTTCACCCGGCAGGTGTCCGGCAGGTTCCGCGCGCGCCAGCGTCAGCAGCTGGTTGGCGAGATGGACGGTGCGTTCTGTGGCAGCAAACAGATGTTGCAGCGTCAGGCGCAGGTCACCATCGTTTTTCTGGTGCAGTGCAAGGTCAACCTGGGTTTGCAGAGCGGCCAGGGGAGTGCGCAACTGGTGGGCGGCGTCGGAGATGAAGCGTTGCTGGGCACTCATTACCCTGCCCAGTTTTTGCAGCAGGGTGTTCAGCGCTTCCACCATCGGTTGCACCTCGGTCGGGGCCTGTTCTCCCTGAACTGGGCGCAGGTCATGCTGCGAACGTGCGGCAATTTCATTGCGCAAGCGCTCGATGGGAGCAAGGCCGCGCTTGACGCCAAACCACACCAGCCCGATGGTTGCGGCCACCAGCAGGACTTGCGGCGCCAGCATGCCCAGAAGGATTTCCCAGATCAGCTTGTTGCGCTTGACCAGGGTTTCCCCCATCAGCACGTGAACCTGGCCGGTTTCGGAGGGAACGAACAAGGCTGCGATGCGTACCTTCTCGCCATGAAAAAATCCATCGTAGTAGATTCGGTTCTCTTCTAATGGTATTCCCACAGGCAGGGGAAGCCCCCTGTGGCCGGCAATGAATTCACCGTGCGACCCCTGCACCAGGTAATAAATATGGTCGTATTTGTCGGTGAGCAACACCTGCTGGGCAACCGGGGGCAGGTCTAGAACGATCTGGCCGTTCTCGACTCTGATTTGCTTGGCGAGGGCGAGTGCACCGTCCAGCAACGCCCGATCATAAGCTTGCGTGGCGGCGCTCAGGGTGATCTGATAAGCGGCTATCGCCCCTGCCACCAGTAATAGAACCAACGGTGGCAGCAACCAGCCAAGCAATAACTGGCGCAGGCTACGGCCGGATTTCATGGTTCGGTTTTTCCAGCAGGTAACCCAGTCCGCGCACGGTGCGAATATGTACCCCTGCCGGTTCCAGCTTGGCGCGCAGGCGCGAGATATAGGCTTCGACAGCATTAGTGCTGATTTCCTCATTCCAGCCGCATAGCGATTGCAAAATCTGTTCCTTGCTGACGATGCGCCCTGCGCGCGAAAGCAGGAATTCCAGCACGCTCCATTCCCGCGCTGGCAACTCCAGGGGAACGTCGTTTAGCCACACCCGCTTGGCTGAGCTGTCGAGCAGCAACGGGCCGTGGCTAATCTGAGGGTTGCCGCCAGACTGGCCGCGCCGGATCAGCGCCCGTATCCTCGCTTCCAGTTCGGCCAGGGCGACAGGCTTGATGATGTAGTCGTCGGCACCCAGATCAAGGCCCGCCACCCGATCCTGCAGAGCGTCGCGCGCCGTCAGGATCAACACCGGAATAGTTAGCCCGCGCCGCCTCAGCTTGCGCAGCACTTCGGTGCCGTCCAGTTTGGGCAGGCCAAGGTCGAGGATGGCCAGGTCATAGTGCTCATGCGCCAGCCAGGAGTCAGCCTGCTCGCCATTCTGGGCGTGATCTACGGCATAGCCGGCCTGCTTGAGGTAACCAGTGATGCCATCGGCCAGCAGGGTGTCGTCCTCGACAACGAGAATTCGCATTTGTTGTCAGTTTCCAGTCAGGTTTTGTGATGACAATAGCGCGCTTGGAGAAAGGTCGCAATGAAAGATAATTACCGCAATTTTATACCGATTTGGCTCATCGTGGCCATGCTCCTGCCGGGTGCAGCGCTGGCGGTTGGGCCTGCGCCGGCGCTGGCCTGGCTGTCGCTCTCCGGCGCGGAGGCGCTATGGGCAGAGCGCAACCGCGAATTGAAACTTGCCCGCGGTGCCGTGGAAGGCGCCGAGGCGGACAAGATCGGCGCGGCCCAGCGCCCCAATCCGGCATTTTCCACGCAGGTTGGGGCGATCAGCCGTAATCCCGGAATCGGTGCCGGCGGAGTGCGCGACAAGATGGTGGATACGACCATCGGTATTAGCCAGTTGATCGAGCGGGGCGACAAGCGGGAGCATCGCATGCGCGGCGCACAATCGTTGCTGGATGCGACACGGCAGGATTTGTCCGATACTCTGCGCAGCCAGCGCATGGCCATGCACCAGGCTTACTACGACTTGGTTCTTGCCCAGGAGAAAAGCCGCATTCTTGAAGAAAGCGCTGCGCTTTACCGGAAGTCGGTGGAAGCATCGCAGTTTCGGCACCGTGCCGGTGATATCCCGCTTTCGGAGTTGTCGCGCATCCGTGTAGAGGCGCTGCGCGCTGAGAACGAAGCACGCCAGGCGGTGAATGACCTTGCCCGCGCCCAACTGAGCCTGGCCTACCTGATCGGCCAGGAGGCCGTTGCCGGAACGATCCGTGCAGTGGATGGCTGGATGCCTGTCACCGATACAGTCGCTGGCATTGTGCTGGACATCGACCGCAGGCCGGACGTTCGGGCGGCATTGAATCGGGTGCGGGCGGCAGAGGCGGCGCGCGACTTGGCCAACTCCCTCAAGGCCCGGGATATCACCGTGGGACTATCGTTCGAGCATAACCCCTCGGGATCCACCTGGGCGAACAATAGTGTCGGAGTTAGCGCGAGCGTGCCGCTGTTCGTCAATTACGGATACGAGGGCGAGATTCGGCGGGCCGAAGCCAATTTGCAGGTGGCGCGGGATCAACTCGAACAGGTACGCGCCATGGCATGGGTGGATGCGGCACGTGCCAGAAGCGATCTGGAAGCGGCGGCGCAGCGCAGCAAACGTTATGAGGAAGAATTGCTGGCCGAAGCCGAGCGTGCTGCACGCGCCGCCGAATTCGCCTACAAACAAGGCGCCCTGGGCTTGATGGACTTGCTGGATGCGCGTCGCATCTACAAGGCCACCCTGATTGATGCCGTGACGGCGAGTGCCGACTATGCCAAGGCGCTTGCCTCCTTGCGCGCCGCTACACAGGAAAATTTGCAATGAAAAAACGCAGTCTGATTTTATGGGTTGTCGCTACGGGTGCGATCATCGCCGTATTTCTCGGTTACAACCGGTTTACCTCTCCTCCTGTTGAGCGTAAACCCGATGTGGCGACGCCTGCACAATTCAGCAACCGGATTTTACGTTATCCGGTTGGTGCGCCTCAACTCGCCTATCTGCGTGTCGAAAAGGCGGAAGCATCGCCTGTGCCTTCCCTGGAGCCGCTGCACGGCCGCATTGCTTACGATGATAACGTGACTGCGCGGGTCAGTTCGCCCATCGCCGGACGGGTGGTGAAAATCGGTGTACAGGCAGGGGACAAGGTGGTGGCGGGCCAGCCCCTGCTGTGGATGGATTCGCCGGATTACGGCCAGGCGCTGGCAGACCTGCACAAGGCCGAGGCCGACATGCGGCTGAAGAAGCTTGCCTATGGACGCGCTAGAACGCTGTTTGAAAATGAGGTGCTGGCGCGCAAGGATTTAGAGGTGGCGGAGAACGACGAGCATCAATCGGCGGCTGAAACGGAAAGGGCGCGGGCGCGCTTCCATAATCTCAATCCAGGGGGGGCGGGCAGGGAGGGCTTTGCTCTGCGCGCCCCGCTGGCCGGTGTCGTTACTGAGCGACAGGCCAATCCCGGCTCCGAGGTGCGCCCCGATGCGCCTGCTCCGCTGTTTGTGGTTACCGACCCGGCCCGCTTGTGGGCCATTGTCGATCTGCCTGAAAAGGACCTGGGGAAGGTGCGAGCCGGCCAGCCGGTTTCGGTTGAAGTGGATGCCTACCCCGGCGATCGTTTCCCGGCAAAAATTCTGGCCATCGGCGACGTGGTCGATCCTGCAACCCGCCGCGTGGTGGTGCGCTGCCAATTGTCCAACGACAAGCGCCTGCTCAAGCCGGAAATGTACGCCCGCATCACGCCGTCTGCCGAGGGCGCTGCGCTGCCGCGCGTGCCCAATCCGGCGCTGGTGACTGAAGGCCTGCATACTTACCTGTTCGTCGAGACCGAGCCTGGCGTGCTGGAGAAACGACAGGTCGTGCTGGCTTTCCGTGGTCAGGCGGCCAGCTACGTGAAGGAAGGGCTGGCAGCCGGTGAGCGGGTGGTGACAGCCGGCGCTTTGCTGCTTAACGCCGAACTGGCGGGCAATTGAGATGATTGATCGCCTGATCACTTTTGTCCTGCAACAACGCGCCTTTATTATTGCTGGCGCATTGGCGCTGATTGCGGTCGGCTGGTATTCGGTCAATAACGTGCCGGTGGAAGCTTTTCCCGATGTGCAGGATGTGCAGGTGCAGATCGTGACACAAATGCCGGGTACAGCTCCCGAAGAGGTCGAGCGCATTCTCAGCCTTCCGATCGAGCGTGAAATGAGCGGCGTGCCGCGCATGACCCAGCTGCGTTCGGTATCGATCACCGGCCTTTCCGTTGTGACCCTGACTTTCTCCGATGGCACAGACGACTATTTTGCCCGTCAGCAAGTGTTGGAAAAACTGCAGAACATCAGCCTGCCTCCGAATGTGCAGCCTTCCTTGGCGCCGCTTTCCACCGCGGTGGGAGAGGTCTACCGCTATGTGCTGGATGTTCCGGCCGCCATGCCGCTGTACGAGATTCGCGCCTTGCAGGATTGGGTGATACGTCCCTCTTTGCGCCACGTGCCGGGCGTGGCGGATGTGGTGAGTTTCGGCGGTACGGTCAAGGAATACCAGATCAAGGTCAATCCCTATCTGCTGAAGAAGCACGGCGTCAGCATCGACCAGGTGGCGCAGGCACTGATCAACAATAGCGCCAATTCGGGCGGCGGGCTGATGAAGCGCGGCGACGAGGCGCTGGTGATCCGCGGGCTAGGACTGATCGAACGACTTGAGGATATTGGCCGGGTCACGGTATCGGTCAAGGACGGTAGGCCGGTTCTGGTGGGTGATATTGGCGAGGTGGTGATCGGCCCGCGCACCCGTTCCGGAGTGGTTTCCTATAACGAGCGTGATGACGTGGTGCTAGGCATCGTGCAGATGACCAAAGGGCAAAACCCGACCAAGGTGGTGGCGGCATTGAAGGACAGGATTGCTGAAGTTGCGCAGAAACTTCCGCCGGGTGTGCGCATCATTCAGGTTTATGACCGGACCGAACTGGTCAGCCATACCGTGCATACCGTGAGCGAGAACCTGATTGTCGGCGCGGTGCTGGTGGTGGCGATCCTGGTGCTGTTCCTGCGCTCGGTTTATGCGGCGGTCGTGGTTGCGGTGGTCATTCCGCTGTCGCTGCTGGTGGCCTTTGCACTGATGTATTTCAAGGGCGTGGCAGCCAATCTGATTTCGCTCGGCACGGTGGACTTCGGCATTATCGTCGACGGTGCAGTGGTGCTGGTAGAGGCGCTGATGGTCAAACTTGCCCTCGGCAAACAGGACGGGTCTCCTCATCATGCCGGCTATTCCTGGCGGATGCACACGCTCAAGACCACCGCCGTGGAAATGGGCCATCCCATCCTGTTTTCCAAGGTCATCATCATTCTTGCCTTCCTGCCGATTTTTACCTTCGAGCGGGTGGAAGGAAGAATTTTCACCCCCATGGCGCTCACCTTGAGTTTCGCCATTCTCGGCGCGATCTTGCTGACCTTGACGCTGGTGCCGGCGCTGCTGTCCTTCATCCTGAAAAATCATGACCTGGCTGAAAAGCACAGCCCGTGGATGCACCGGCTGCAGGAGAAATACAAAGCGCTGCTGATCTGGGCGCAGGCCAAGCGCGGCAAGATCGTTGTCGTTTCCGTGGGGCTTCTTGCTCTGGCATTAGCTCTTGCGCCACAGCTGGGCAGTGAATTCCTCCCCAAACTGGATGAAGGCAACATCTGGCTGACCATCACTCTGCCGCCCGCGACCCATATCGACAAGACCAAGGAAATCGAGCTCCAGGTGCGTGGAATTCTGCGCGCGTATCCCGAAGTGACCAAGGTGATCAGCCATGTCGGCCGGCCAGATGATGGTACCGACCCGAAGGGTCCAAACAACCTGGAAATCTTCGCCGACTTGAAGGCCAAGGGAGCCTGGCGCTTTGCGGACAAGGAAGCACTGATCGCTGACATGACGCGCAAGATCCATACCCTTCCCGGCGTACCGACCAATTTCTCGCAGGTGATTGAAGATAACGTCGAAGAATCCATCAGCGGCGTCAAGGGCGAGATCGCCATCAAGATTTTCGGTCCTGACCTGGATATTCTCGAAGACAAGGCGGAGCAGGTCGCTGCCATCCTGAACACCATACGCGGTGCGGCCGATGTGGCCGCGATCAAGGTGCATGGCCAGACCGAGCTGGATATCGCGCTCAACCGCGAGCGCATGTCGCGCTATGGCATCAATGTCTCGGATGTCAACGCGACCATCCAGACCGCGCTGGCGGGAGCGGTGGTCAACACCTTCTATGAGCGCGACCGGCGCTTCGATATCACGCTGCGACTGCAGAAGCCGTTCCGCGATGCGGTGGACGACGTTGCCGAACTGCCGGTGGCGCTGCCTGGCAATGGCGGCAACATCCCCCTCGGATCGATTGCCGATATCGAGGTCAAGCAAGGTCCCACCCGTATCACACGGGAAGCCGGCGGGCGCTACGTGGCGGTCAAGGCCAACCTGCTTGGGCGAGATCAAGGCGGTTTTGTTGCCGAAGCGATGGAGAAGGTCAATGCCAAGGTCAAGCTGCCACAGGGGTACAGCATGACCTGGGGCGGCCAGTTCGAGAACCAGCAGCGGGCGATGAAGCGCCTGGCGGTGATTGTGCCGCTTTCGGTATTGGGGATTTTTGTCCTGCTGTTCTGGGCCTTCCGTTCCATGAGTTTTGCGGCGCTGGTGCTGTTGATGGTGCCGTTTACCTGGATCGGCGGGCTGGCGGGCCTGGCGTTGTCCGGCATGCACCTGTCGGTGTCGGCGGCGGTCGGGTTCATCGCCGTGGCCGGCATTTCGGTGCAGAACGGCGTGATCATGGTCGAGCAGTTCATGGAAAATGTCCGCAATGGTACGGAACTGGCAGAGGCCGTGCTGGAGGGTGCAACCAGCCGCCTGCGGCCGATCCTGATGACGGCGCTGATGGCCGGGTTGGGCCTGCTGCCGGCGGCACTGTCGCATGGCATAGGGTCGGAAACACAGCGCCCATTCGCCGCTGTGATTGTCGGCGGGATTGTTTCCGCAACCATTTTCACCCTGCTTCTTCTGCCCCTGCTGTTTCCGGTTTTCTGCCGCGAAGGATCAGGGGAAGAGCCCAATTCCTGAGCGGATTTTGGGGTGAATCACAGGTATTCGTCAGATTCACGTCAGTTATGAAGGGTAGGATGCGAAAAATTCGGTAACTGATTTGAGCATTTATAAGGTAGAAAAACTTGGAAGAATTTCGTGAAATCGACACATGGTTGCAATCGCAGCATGCCCACCATGAGATCCCCAGTGCAAGCACATTGCCGGACCCAACGTTCGTCAGTGAAGGCCGGCAATATGTTTCATTCAGTACCAACAACTATTTGGGGCTGGCAACCAGCCAGAGATTGATAGGCAAGGCGCGGGAAGGTCTCGAGCAATTCGGCGTGGGCAACTGCGAATCCCGTTTGCTGGGCGGCGACCTGGATATCTATCGGGATCTGGAAGCGAAGCTGGCAACCTTGAAGCACAAGGAATCCGCTCTGCTATTCGCCACCGGCTACCTGACCAACCTGGGGGTGTTGTCTGCCCTGGTGAAAACTTCCCAGTTGGCGCGGTTATATGGTTTCAAGCCGGTACGCCGCTACAGCTATACCTACTTTTCGGACGAATACAATCATATCAGCATACGCGAGGGCATCCGTATGTCGGGTGCCGATAAAGTGTCCTATCGCCACCTTGATCTCGATCACTTGGAAAGCAAGCTGAAAGCCTGCGTTGACCGGGAAAAGATCATCGTCAGTGACGGCGTGTTCAGCCAGGATGGCGACATTGCACCGCTGCCGGGATTGCTTGAACTGGCCGAGCTTTACGATGCCACGGTGTATATCGACGACGCGCATGGTACCGGCGTGCTGGGCGAGCATGGCGGCGGCACTTCGGAATACTTCAACGCTTACAGCCCAAGGCTGATCCAGATGGGAACCCTGAGCAAAGCGTATGGAGCAATCGGCGGATTCATTGCGACGGAAAGTCATATTTCAGAAATTCTAAGGCTGACCAGTTCCGCTTATGGCTTTACTTCGACCTTGCCGCCAGACCAGGCCTTTGCCGTCTCTGAAGCAATCGATATGTCTCAGGATGAGCCTGAGCGCAGGAAGCGGTTGTGGGAGAACCAGCGCTATTTTGTCAGCCGAGTTGAAAAATCGGGTTATCACATCGTTTCCAAAGCGACTCCGATTGTTCCCGTATTCATTGGTGATGAAAGAAAATGTGATCGGATGGCCGCATTGCTGAAAGATGAGGGTATCCACGTAGATGCGGTCAAGTTCCCGGCGGTAGGGCTGAAACAGAGCCGCTTGCGTTTCATTATGAACGCTAACCACACACGAGCGCAGATCGACAAGCTGGTTGAGGTTCTTGAGTCATTGGCACAAACCTTCGCAATGTCTGAGGAATTGCGGTCGAAGAAGAGCCATCGTGTTGATGCCGCACTGGCTGTGGATATCGAGTAGCCGGTTGATTAAATATAGTCGTTAATACCCTATATATGAGTCTTGAGGATTTCAGGAGATACCAAATGTTTCGAAAAATAATTAATCGTTTTTTATTGTTAATCGCAATGACTTTCTTGAATGGAATCGTATTTGCCGATGGCGGTCCAACGCTCCATATGGTTTATCAGGCAGCCCAGGCAGGTAAGCTGGACGAAGCCCAAGGCATGATGGAAAAGGTTTTGAAAGAGCACCCCAATAGCGGTAAGGCACATTTTGTGGAAGCCGAGATTTTGTCAAAGCAGGGGCGATTGACGAGTGCTGAAATGGAGCTGAACACCGCTGAACGACTTGAACCCGGACTTTCTTTTGCCAAGCCTCAGTCAGTACAGGAACTCAAATCAAGGATTGCCGCTTCTCATCAGAGTCAGTCCACGGTGAACAGCGTTCACGCAAAAACAGCCAGCGATTTTCCGTGGGGTATGTTGCTGCTGGGCATCGGCTCTATTGCGGTGATCACCATGGTGATGCGGGCAATAACGTCCCGCAATGCGGTGACATCCGCTGGTAGCTATCAAATGGGACCGTCGGGAGGAGCAGGGCAATCCTATGCCCCTGGTCAGACTTATGCAGGCGGCGGCGTCGCACCTATGGCAGCTGCTGGTGGGGGCATAGGATCAAGTATCGTTTCCGGTCTTGCAACAGGAGTTGCCGTCGGCGCGGGGGTGGTTGCGGGCGAAGCGCTTGCCCATCACTTCCTGGACGGGAATCGTAGTGGAACTAATGCCGTTTCGCCTGCTGCAGGCTCTTGGGATTCGTCTTCCAATAACATGGGCGGTGCAGACTTTGGTATTGCCGATAATTCTTCCTGGGGCGACAACTCAAGCTTTGCCGATAGTGGCGGTGTTGGTGGTGGGGACGACTGGAGTTAATGGTTAAGATCTATGAATTAGCCTGCAGGAAATTAATGCTGGGCTGATTATCGAGTCGCTTTGTTTTCAGCTGATTGAATCGCATCGGGGTATAAAATTGGGGTGTCTATGGCAGAGGAAAAGAAAGAATCGTGGCTAAACCACCTGGCGCTGACAACCGTGATATTTGCGGTGTGCGCTACGCTCTCCACATTCAAGGGTGGCGGTTTTTCAACCCGTTCTGTGATGAGCCAATCGCAAGCCTCCGATCAGTGGGCGTACTATCAAGCAAAGAAAATCAAATCCTACCTCTACCAATTGCAGGCAGATAAGTTGGCCATTGAGCAGCTTGCACTGCCCGCTTCCTCTTCTGAGAGAGTGGTAACTGCCTACAAAGAAAAAATCGCCGACTACAAAAAGAAGATAGATAAATACGAAATAGAGGAATCTGAAATTCAGGAAAAAGCGAAACAACTAGAAAGCATTCGAGACGAAGCTCAAATACATGCCAGGGTATTTGGCGTAGCGGTCATCTACCTGCAAATTGCCATCTTGCTTTCATCAATTGCCGCCTTGCTGAAAAAGAAAGTGGTTTGGTATGGTGGTGTTGTGGCTGGTCTGGTCGGCTTGATGTACTTTGTAGACGGATTTTTCGCTTTCTTGTGAATGGTCATGTTCTTGGTATGATCCATTGACGCTCTTAGCCGGATGATTGTTAGTAGCTCAGAAAATTTTCCGCGGCAGCGTTCTGGCCGTAATGGCTGATCAGGGTTTCGATTTCTTCCTGCAGGGTTTCATCTTCGTCCGGGTCGATGATGCCATCCCCGACCAGGCGAGCGAGCAGTCCATGCAGTATGGCCTCCAGCACCATGCCCAGAGTGGGTGGGGTGCTGGCGCCGGTGTCCATCAGTGCTGAGATGACGCGAGTCAGGCTTTCGCTGGCCTTGACGGTGACGAAATCGATGGCGGAGGCGTCGTCCCCGAATTGCTCGATCAGGTCATCGATTTCCTCAATCAATGAACGGTTCTGGTCGAAATGCAGGCGATCGGCTTCGAATTGTTCTCCATCCGTCGTTCTGGAGACAATCTCCCGAACCGAACCGAGTGTAGGTGCTTCTTCTGCGTCCGGGTCGTTGACTGCGGCCTCCAGGATTTGCGACAGCCCATCGCTCACGTTGCTGGCAATATCGATAAACGGTTTCATGCTCAACCTTTCCAGTAGCTCTCTTTATTTATTGTAGAACAAACCGGGGAGTTGAGATGAAGCCGGCGGCTATTCCCGGTTGCGGCCTAGCCTGCGGTTTTTGGTATTCTGACACTCGTTCATGATCCGTTCCACGCCTGCGCTATCATTGCGGTCCCAGCACGCGCAGCACCTCTTCCAGCGTGGTTAACCCGGCATTGACCTTCTCCCTTGCATCCTCGATCATCGGCGTGGCGCCAATCTGGCGTGCCATTTTCGTCATTTCCAGGATGCTGGCACCGCTGGCGATTAGGTGGGACATGTTTTCATCCGGCACCAGCACTTCGTAAATTCCGAGTCGCCCGCGATAGCCAGTGTTGTGACATTTGGCACAGCCCCGGCCATGGGAAACCTTGACCTTGCCGGGCTCGAACAGTGGTCCGAGCCGCGCCAGCAATTCCGGCGCAGGTGTGACTGGTTCGCTGCAATCGTCGCAGATGCGCCGCACCAGGCGCTGGGCGATGATGCCTTCGAGCGCTGTAGCCACCACGTAGGGTTTGAGGCCGAGATCGAACAGGCGGGCGATGGTCGCTACCGCCGAGTTGGTGTGCAGGGTGGAATAGACCAGATGCCCGGTCAGCGCAGCATGAAAGGCCACCTCGGCAGTCTCCAGGTCGCGAATCTCACCGAGCAGCACCACGTCCGGGTCCTGACGCAGTATCGAGCGCAGCACGACGGGAAAAGTCAGACCGATCTTTTCCTTGATCAGCACCTGCCCGGCCATGTCGAGGTAATACTCCACCGGGTCCTCGATAGTGACGTAGTTCTTGCCGGGGTCGGCGTTGTGCTGCAGCAGGCCGTACAGGGTGGTGGTCTTGCCGCTGCCGGTGGGGCCGGTGGTCAGGATGATGCCCTGCGGCTTGTCCACCATGTTGAGTACCTTTTTCAGGTCGGCCGGTGAAAAACCGAGTCCCTCGATGCTCTTCACCGCAGAATTGCGGTCGAGGATGCGCATCACCACTTTTTCGCCATTGATGGTGGGCAGGGTGGAAATGCGCAGATCGACGATCCGTAGCGGCGTTTTCACCGTGATGCGCCCGTCCTGCGGGCGGCGGCGTTCGCTGATGTCGAGTTCTGACATCACCTTCAGACGCGACACCAGTGAGGCATATATCTGGTGCGGGATGTGGATCTTGTCGGCGAGCACGCCATCGATCCTGAGGCGCACTACCACGCTCTTGGTGCGCGGATGGATGTGGATGTCGGATGCGCCGAGGCGGATAGCCTCGAGAATGATGGCATTGACCAGACGGATGGCGGGAGGCTCCTCGGTGCCGCGCAGCAGTTCTTCGAGGGAGCGTAGGTCCTCTTCCTCATCGATCACCACCTCGATGCCCTCGTAGGGGTCAACGCTGGATACCAGGGTTTCCAGATCCTCGAACGAGGGCTGTTCCTCGCTGCCGTAGACTTCGGCGATCTTGGCCTTTATTGACGCCACGTCCGCCATCACTGCCTGGATTTCCAGGCCAGAAACAAAACGCAGATCGTCCACCAGACCGGAATCCATCGGATCGGCCACAGCCAGCATCAGGCGCCGGCCTTCCTGCTTGAGCGGCACAACCCATTGCCGTTCGCAGAAACTCTGCGGAATCAGCGCGGCAATCGCCGGGTCGATCTGGAACTCACCGAGAGCAACCTCCTCAACCAGGAAATCCTTGCGCAGGATGTCGCGCAGGGTTTTTTCCGGAATCCAGTCGCGCTCCAGCAGCAGTTTGATGATCGGTTCCTTGTGCGTCTGCTGCAGACGATGCAGTTCCTGCACCTGCTGGCTGTTGAGCAGGCCGCGTTTGTTGAGCATGATTGCGAGCTGGCTGCGATTGGTTACCGCCATCTTGGCCAGCGCGCTGATTTCGATGGATTTCTTTGAATTCTCTTTCTGCAGCGTACGGTTTTTCTGGATCAGGTCAAACTGCTCCAGAGCAATTGCCACGGTCACGCGCAAGTCGTCATCGTTCCACGGTTTGAGGATGAACTTGTAGACTGCGCCCTCGTTGATCGCCCCCATCACCGCACCGGTGTCGGCATGGCCGGTGAGCATGATGCGGATCATGTCGGGCTGGATCGCCTTGGACTGCTTCAGCACTTGGGCGCCAGTCATCCCCGGCATCATGTAGTCGGAAATCATCAGGTGGAATACGTCTTTGCGCAGCAGGTCGATTGCATCCGGACCATTGCCGGCGAGCACGATCTCATAGTTTTCCTGGCGGAATACGCGCTGCAGCGCCTTGAGCACATTCGGCTCGTCGTCCACCAGCAGGATGCGGTAAACGGCCGACTTGGCCGGTTCAGCCTGGCTCGGTTGCACTTCGTCCGGCATGCCGGTAAATAGTGATGTGTAATTAGCCATTTTCACCTTACAAAAAACAATAACTCGCGGAGGACGTTACCGGGTTCAACCCGCCGGCAAAATCACCGTAAACGTCGTACCCATCCCTTCCTTGCTTTTCACTTCGATCCGTCCGCCATGGGCCTGCACGATATCGCGGCACACCGTCAGGCCCAGGCCAGTGCCGCTACCCACTTGACGGGTAGTGAAGAACGGGTCGAAGAGGCGATCCAGGTTCATCTCCGGGATGCCGCAGCCGTTATCGCTGATGCGGATATGGACTTCACTTCCGGCCACTTCGCTGCTAACCTCGATGCGACCTTGGTCGACAATCGCCTGGGCCGCGTTGAGCAGCAGGTTGAGAAAGACTTGGTTCAGGTGCCCAGGAAAACACAAGATTTTGGGTAAATCCCCTAGTTCCATAACCAGTTCCACTTTATCCCTGGTTTGGCCTGCAAGCATATTGCAGGCGAAGCGGAGATTGTCGTTCAGGTCGACGATCTCCTCCTCTGCCTGATCAACATTGGAAAAACCCTTAAGGTCGGACACGATCTTCGTCACACGGTCTGCCCCATCCACACTCTCACCCAGCAAGGCAGTGAAGTCTTCCAGCAGGAACGCTATACCCGCCTCTTTCCATGCGGACTGGAACTGCGCCATGTTTCCCGTTTGCATGACTGATTCAAGAGCCCCCAGCTTTGATACATACTGCTGTGCGGTGCTGAGATTGCTGCGGATGAAGCCGATCGGGTTGTTGATTTCGTGTGCCACACCTGCCGCAAGCTGGCCGATGGAGGCTAATTTTTCAGCCTGGTAGAGTTGGCGCTGTGCCGATTCAATGATTTTTACCTGTTCCCTGACGCGAGCCTCAAGCTCCTCGGATAGCGCTTTGTAGCGCGCTTCCGATTCCATCATGGCCGCATGCTTTTGTTGCAGCGCCGCAAAATCTTCATGGACAGTCTCGATGTGGAGTTCAGCCGCCATGTGGTAGCGCGCCGACAGGCGCAGCATCAGTTCTATCATGGCTGCTGCGGCGGAAAGGCGGGCTTCGTCCGCACTCGCCGATTCAAGTTGGCCAAGCAAATCGAGGTCATAATGTATCTCGGCACGGCGGGGTTGCGCGTAGGGTTCCTCGCTGCCCAGCAAGCGCCTGCCGTCGGCTCCGAGCAGACGGAAATCGCCGCCCAGAAGCGCCTTGAGTATGCCGCCCAGCCGCTCCAGTGAAACTCCGGCGAGCAATTCCTGAAGATTCAGATCACGGTCAAAGGGGAGCGGTGTGATTTCCAATTCAGTCCCCCAGTACAGCGCTGATAAAAGCCTGCTGGCCAACATCGTGCTCTTGCTGCAGCCCGAACAGCCGATCCAGCGCCGGGTAGACCTGCTCGAGCAGTTTGAACAGCGTCTCCCTGACGCCTTCGCCCACCAAGGCAGATGAAAACACCAGCGGCCAAGGCGTCTGAGACCAGCGTTGCCTGATCTCGTTTTCGGAAAATATCTGCGCTTCGGGCAAATCGCGCTTGTTGAACTGCACCACCAGTGGCATATGGGAGAAATCCATGCCCACGCGTTGCACGTTCTCCTCAAGGTTCTGGAATGCCTCCGCATTGTTGACCGATTGCGATCGCTGCGAGTCGGCCACGAACACCACGCCGTCGGCACGTGATAGCACGGCCTTGCGGGTTGCATCGTGAGCTACCTGGCCCGGCACCGTGAACAGCTTGAGCTTCACCAGCCAGCCGGATGGCGTCCTGAAGCCGAGCGGTAACAGATCGAAGAACAGGGTGCGGTCGTTTTGCGTTTCCAGGGTCATGATCTCCCCTTTCAGGTCGGGAGCGAGCAGATCATGCAGCCGCATCAAATTGGTGGTCTTGCCGCTTTGCGCCGGACCGTAGTACACCAGCTTGATCGTGATCTTGCGATTTACTTCGTCGAATTCAGCCATTTGTCGGCTTCCTGCGCGGCATCGTCGGAAAGGTCGGTCTCGTCGAAAATCACCGAACCATCTTCCCCCCAGTGCACCTTGGTGATCCCCGGCGACTCCTCTTCCAGTCGGCGCAACGCCATTTCCTGTCTGGAGATTACGCCACGCTGCAGCCGCACCTGGTCGGCAAGCTGCTGGTTGTCCCGCAGCAGGTCGCGATGCGCCAGGGCCTGCGCCACAGCCGACTTCAGCTCATAGTCGTGCCAGGGCTTGGTGATAAAACGGAAGATCTGCGCCTCATTGATCGCTCCGACCAGCGCTTCCAGGTCGGCATATCCTGAAAGAATCAGCCGCTCGGCGTTGGGCTGAATTCTCTTGAACGCCTTGAGGAATGCCACGCCATCCATCTCCGGCATGCGGTAATCCGAAATCACCAGATCGAAGGCCACCCCTTCTTCGGCGCGCTTTAGGGCTTGCTGTGGGGAAGTAAAGATTTCCACCTGAAATTTCGAATGCTCCGTATCCTGGAACGATGGCGAAGCAAACTGCCGACGCAATGCATTGAGAATGTTCTGTTCGTCATCCACCAAAATAATGTGATACATCTCACTCCTTCCCGGGTCGTACGTAAACTGTCAGCGGCTTGCCTTCGGTATGTTCAAATTCGAGTATTTGCCCAATCATGGCATCGTCCAGCAGGTGCCCTTTCGACAGCAGCAGCAAGCCTTCGGGAGAAAGCAGGTCGCGCGCCAACACCATTCCCCCGGACAAGGCAGCGGTGGCTATTTTCATCTCGGGGTCCCCGTAGGCCGAAGGATCGACGCCGCCGAGCAGTTCCAGAAAGACATCCGTCACCTTGGGGTCGTAACGCTTTCCCCGTCCTTCCCTCAGGAAGTCACGTGCCTCGGTTTCCGTCAGCTGCTTGCTTAAAAGTGATCCAATTTGCAGTGCATCGTAATCGTTGGCCACGGCAAGGATGCGCGCTCCTTTCGGAATCGACATGCCGGAGAGCCCATCGGGAAAGCCCAGGCCGTCAAAGCGTTCGTGGTGGCTGCGGATCAGCTTGGCGGCCTCCTTCATGTTTTCCAGCGCCATCAATGCAGCTTGGCCAGTGACCGGGTGCTTGACCACCTCGGCGCGCTCCTCGTTAGTCAGTGCAGAAAACGGCTTGTGCAGCAGATGGTCTGGCAGGCCGATCTTGCCGATATCGTGCAGCAGGCCGGCGAACATCACGTCCTGCACTTCGCTGTCGGACAAACCCAGGCGCTGCGCCAGTCGGCGCGCATGGTCCGCCACCCGGCGCGAATGGCCGCCCATCGCGCCTTCACGCAGCTCCATCAGATTCGAAAACACCTTCAACGAAGTCAGGTAGCCTTCCTTCAGCTTCTTGTGCGCCACCTCGAGGAAGCCCATGGTCTGGCGCACCTCCTCGGTGCGTGCCATGACCTTGGTCTCGAGATTGGCGTTGAGGTCCTTCAGTTCCTCGTTCTGCTTCACCGTCAGCGCTTCCAGGCGCTGTTTTTCGAGCTCCAGATTTTTCAGTTCCAGGGCCTGTTTTACCACCAGTACGATATCGTTGTCGTCCCAGGGCTTGGCGATGTAACGATAGATTTCGCCCTTGTTGATGGCGTCGATGGTCGAACTCACGTCGGCATAGCCAGTGAGCAGAATGCGAATTGCCTCCGGCCATTTTTGCCTGACTTGTTCGAGGAATTGCGCGCCGTTCATATTTGGCATGCGCATGTCGGAAATCACCAGGTCGATGGTGTTCTGCTCGAGAATCTGCAAGCCTGCTGCGCCGCCATCGGCGGTAAAGATGCGATAACCCATAGGCCGGAAAAGGCGTTTCAATGAGTTCAGGATGTTGGCCTCGTCATCGACGAACAGCACTGTCGGCGGCTCGATGGCGGCTGGTTGCGTCAGACTGGCGGGTTCGATGATGGTCTCGCTCACAACATTACGCTTTCTTTTCAGGTTGCTTGATCGGCAGCCAGACGCGGAAGTTAGTGCCTTTGCCCACTTCGCTGCTGACTTCTATTCTGCCATGGTGTTTCTGGATGATGCTATAGGATAGCGACAGGCCGAGTCCGGTGCCTTTGCCTACTGGTTTGGTGGTGAAAAACGGGTCGAAAATGCGATTCAGATTTTCCTCAGAGATGCCCTTGCCGGTATCGCTGAACTCCACCCAGACTTCCTCGCCTTGGACGCCGCTGCGCAGGGTGATGGTGCCGTGCTCCTCGATGGCGTGGGCGGCATTCACCAGCATGTTCATGAACACCTGATTGATCTGCGAGGACAGGCACTCGATGTCGGGCAGGCTGCCGTATTCCTTGACCACTTCCGCCTTGTACTTGATTTCGTTCCAGACGATGTTGAGCGTGCTGTCCAGTCCATTATGGAGATTCGCCCACTGCCACTCGGCCTCATCGACATGAGAAAAATCCTTGAGGTCCTGCACGATCTTTTTCACGCGGGTGATGCCTTCCTGGGATTCGCTCATCAGCGCTGACACGTCTTCCTTGAGGAAGGAAATGTCGAGTTTGTTGCGCAGAGCGCGGATGTTGGTCAGAACGTCGGGATTGGCGACGAGCAGGGGCTCGGTCTGCTCGTAGGTATCGAGCATGGTGAATAGATCCTTGAGGTATTTCTGTAGCGTGCTCAGGTTGGAGTTGATGTAGCCCACCGGGTTGTTGATCTCATGCGCCACACCCGCCGCGAGCTGGCCGATCGAGGCCATTTTTTCCGACTGCAGCAGCTGGTTCTGGGCATCCTCCAGGCGATTGTTGACACTGCGAATCTCGTCGTTCATCTTCGACAGCATGGCGATGCGTTTTTCCTGGTCGCGGTGCAGACGGGTGTTCTCGACCACCACCGTGATCAGGTTCACCACCACGCCACCGTTTTCCAGATCAATTTCGGTGTAGGGCTCGGCTGCATCCTTGCGGTTGATGCTGAGCGCGCCGATCACCCGATCTTCGATCTTCAGCGGCCAGCACATCGCCGAGCTCGGTCTTGAGGATTTGTCGCGCACCACGGTGGTTTTGAAGCGCTCATCACTGGACATGTCCCCGTTGAGCAGCAGCGCCTGGCCGGTTTTCGCCACCAGGCCGAGAATGCCGCTGCCCAGCTCGATCTTGATGCCGATAACATGGTCCGGAATGTCGATCCCCGCAACGATGGTAAGCAGCTGGGTGTCCTCCTCGATCAGAGCGAGGGTGCCGCTGTTGGCGCCGATGCCCTCGACGATGTGTTCCAGGATGGCATGCAGTACCTGCTGCGGCTTGTCGCGCAGACTGGAGGTCTGGCCCAGGCGATAGAGCTGGTAGACCCAGGAAAGCTTGGTGACTCTATCGGAAAGCATAGATATCCTCGTTAATCGCTGATCAACAGACTGAGGCCGACAGACTGCTGCCCGGTTTCAGTCTATGCGTCAGTACCATGCCGACCGTGAGCTTATCGAGCGCATGTCGCTTCAAGATTTTCATGTGGTCAGTCGTCTCCCTGCGCGTTCGATATTATCATCAGTATCCGTCTTTCCAATACCGGAGGCGGGGCAGGAATGGCTCCAGAATATCACATCGCGGCTATTTTCAAATTGGCAGGTAAGGGCCATTGAAAATGGCAGCTTATGTCTGCCCAGTCTGACCACTGGCCTTGTCCTGCCGGACCGGCAGCCACACTCTAAACGTGGTGCCATGACCGATCTCGCTTTCGACCTCGATGCGTCCATGATGTTTCTGGATGATTCCATATGAAAGCGACAGACCCAGTCCAGTACCTTTGCCTATCGGCTTGGTGGTAAAGAACGGCTCGAAAATTCGGGGGAGGTGTTCCGGCGCTATCCCTTTGCCGCTATCGGCGATTTCTACCCAGACCTGCTCAGTCTCTGCCCCGGTACGGATGGTGAGGGTGCCGCGCGTTTCAATTGCATGCCCCGCGTTGACAAACAAGTTCATAAACACCTGGTTGATCTGGGAGGGGAAACACTCGATCTCGGGCAGGTTGCCATATTCCTTGACCACTTCGACCTTGTATTTGAGCTCGTTCCACACGATGTTGAGCGTGCTGTCGAGGCCATGATGCAAGTCGCTCCACTGCCGTTCGGATTCGTCCACGTGGGAAAAATCCTTGAGATCCTGGACAATTTTTTTTACCCGCGTAATGCCATCCCTGGATTCCGACAGCAGGGCGGGGATGTCTTCCCTGAGAAAGTCCAGGTCGAACTGCTTTCTGATTGCCTGCAAGCGTGGCAGGCACGCGCTTCCGGGTAAATAGTCGCCCTCTGCCGCTTCATAGGCGCTGACGATGGCGAACAGGTTGTCGATGTACTTCTCCATGCTTCCCAGGTTGGAATGCACGAAGCCGATTGGATTGTTGATTTCGTGTGCCACCCCGGCAGCCAATTGACCGATGGAGGCCATTTTCTCGGATTGCAGCAGCTGGCTTTGCGTGCTGTGCAGTTCTGCGATCAGTTTGCGTTGTTCTTCCTGTTCCTGCTGGAGCCGGGTTTCTATCTTGCACCGCTGGTCGATATCCGCCTCGAGAAGTGCCATGGTTTTCTGCAGTTCGGCGGTGCGTTTTTCTATCCGCTGTTCCAGTTGTTGGTTAGCTGTTTTCAATTCATCTTCGTATTGCTTGAGGGCCGTGATCTCGGTGCGGACACCAACGTAATGGTAGCCACTCCCGCCGGGTGCCGGAGACGGCACGATAGTGGTTTCCACCCAATACAGCTCGCCGTTCCTCCTGCGGTTGCAGATTTCCCCGCTCCAGGTATTGCCGCTGCGGATGGTTGCCCACATCTCGGCGAAGAAGGCCGGGGGATGGAAGCCGGAATTGACGATGCTGTGGTTTCGACCTATCAGTTCGTCGTAGGGATATTGCGACACTTCGCAAAACTTCTCATTGGCGTAAGTAATGGTGCCCTTCTCATCGGTCATGCTGATGATGGTATGCTGATCCACGGCGAACACCTGCTGCATCAAACGCTGGATGGTGGCGGCGGAAAACTCCATTTCCTGCAGGTTTTCCGCCCGGCGGCGCAATTCCGCGATACCGAGTGACAGGGTTTGTACCACCAATTCCAGCCAGGCCCGGGTCTCTTCATCGAAAGCGGTGCTTTCCCCGGCACAAAGGCTGAGCGTGCCGACAATCGACCCGCCCAGCGGCAATGTCAGGCAGGGTAAATTGCCGCAAATCTGCGGATCGAGCCCGGACTGAGCGGCAATGTGAGGGGGCTGCCCTTGCTCTGTGTCACCCAGGACTATCCAGGCGGCACGGTAGCCCCCCGTTGCCACCAGAGCTTGGCAGAATTTATCGCGAAACCCGGTTTCATCTTGCGTCTGGCAAAGCGCCTGTTGGCATTGATCGATCAGGGTGCGCCAGAAACGGGTGGGAGAGGTGTTCATGAATAGATTCATATCACTTTAATGTGGTTAATTTTATGCTGAGGTTTAAAGTAACGTCTGCGAAGGGTGTCTCCAGCAGGTACAAATCGTTCATGCGACTCAGCGCCAAACATAGCCTCTAAGTCAGGAATCCGTCACCAGTTTCTTTGCGGCTTCCAGTTGCTCCGGTAGTGGCAAGCACTTGTGGAGCTTGCCCCCTTCCAGTTTCAAGGCATCACGCAGGACTTGTGGAATCCGGGCGAACCACTTGTCTTCAGGCAAGCCTTCCTCGCTGGATAAAGCCAGCACCCGGGCTACCTGTACCACGCCTGTCAGGATCTGGAAAGGCTGGTGTCCGGGCTGGTAGTGGTAACGGATGGCATCCTCGATGGCGGCAGGGAACTTCCAGCGATGCGCGACTTCCGCACCCAGTTCCGCATGATCGAAGCCGAAGGTGGCGCGTTCTGCTTGTATCAGTTTATCCCCATCACTATTTTGCGCATTTTGCCATACCACGGCAAAACGTTCATGGGCGCACAAGTCCAGCACCATGATGCCGATATTGTGCAACAGGCCGGCGGAGAAAGCCGTTTCGGGATCCTGCCGCAGACATTTCGCCACGGCTCTGGCGTAGGTGGCAACGACCAGACTGCGTTGCCAGTAGTGCTCGCGATCGACGCAGGCCGCCGCCGTGGATGCCGAAAAAGCATCGATGAACCCGGCGGAAAGCACCAGGCTGCGAACGGTGCCGAATCCCAGCACCACCACGGCTTCCTGAGTGGAACCAACCTGCCGCGGCAAACCGTAGAAAGCGGAATTGGCGACCCGAAGTACTTTGGCGACCAGCGCCTGGTCCTGGCTGATTTTTTGCGCCAGATGCTGGCTGTCCAGTGCCGGGTTGTCGAAGTTTTGGATCAGTTCCTGTACCACAGCGGGAATGGCGGGCAACTGGTGCAGATTGTCCAGTATTTCATGCATCGTGGCTGGCCTGTTCGATTTGCTGTTGCGGGGCGAACACCAGCACCACGCCATGGGAATGGGAATGGGACAAGCGCCCCATCGTGGTTTGCCAGCAGTGGAAACGCACGCCATCGGGCATGCTGACGATGGCGTCTCCGCTGCAACCCAGAAGTGGGTCAGGGAGCATATCCCTGGCCGGCTCTCCCAGCAGGGGCCGTTCCCCGCCCCGGTCAAGCAGGTGGTGGGCCATGGAATTGGCAAGGACAATGTAGCCATCGTCGTCGATGCCGATGACGGCCACAGGCAGAGACTCAAGGATTTCCTGGGAGACCCTCAGGGTTTTCAGGTTGCGCGTTACTTCAAGGGTTTTTTCCTCTACCCGCTTTTCGAGTTCATGTTTGAGGTGGTAGTTTTCCTGCTTCATTTCGTAGCGCTGGAAAGCCTCTTCGATATTGGCGCGCAGCAAGCCGTCGTCCCACGGTTTGGTGAGAAACTTGTAAATGGCACCATGGTTGATGGCGTCGGTGACGGAGTTGAGATCGGTGTAGCCGGACAGCATGATGCGTACGGTATCGGGATACAGTTCGTGCGCCTTGTGCAGGAATTCCACCCCGGTCATTTCCGGCATGCGCTGATCGGAAACGATCACTCCGATTTCGTGCTGCGCCAGCAGCTCCAGCCCCTCCTTGCCGCTCCCGGCGCGCAGGATGGTGTAGCCCGCCGGTCGCAACAGGCGGGTCAGGGCGGAAAGAATATTGGCTTCGTCGTCCACCAGCAGTATCGTGCGTTCCATGCCTGTTTCCTTGTGGCAAAGATTAAGATAATTCTACTCTATGAACTGATTGCGTAGACATTTCCGCGCGCAGATATTGCGCGAGAGCTTCCGCTGTCAGTGGGCGGCTGAAATAATGGCCTTGTACCTGATTGCAACCGCTGCGGCGGAGAAATTCCAGTTGCGGTTCCGTTTCCACCACTTCGGCTGTGATTTCATGCAACTTCAGTCAGGGTTTTCCCTGAAAATAGTCGGATTTATATAAGGTCAGGCAATTATGAATTAAGATGGAATCATACTTGCCGTTAAACCAATAATAATGGGAGGGCTATGTTTCGGCTGTTTCTTGGTCTGCGCGGGCGGTTGATGTTGCTGATTCTTGCAGCGGTACTGCCGGCTTTTCTGCTGGTTCTCTATTCTACCTTCGAGCAGCGGCGGGAGGCGGCGGAATCTGCGCAGAGAGAGGCGTTGAAGATGGCTCGTACCGTTGCCGCGGGACACCGGGCCACATCCTCCTCCGTGCGCCAGTTGCTGAAGGGGCTTTCGACTTTGGCGGAAATTCCGGATGCCAAATCGGCAGGGCCCTGCAACAAGGTAATGGCGAACATCCTGCGTTACAGCTCGGATTATGCCAATGCCGGTGTCGCGCTCAGCAACGGCGAAGTAGTGTGCAGCGCGCTGCCGTTGCCCGGGCCGGTCAACGTGGCGGATCGTGCCTATTTTCAGCGCGCGGTCGCAACCCGGGAATTCTCCATCGGCGACTATCAGGTTGGCCGTATCGTGACCAAACGCGGCATTCATTTTGGCTATCCGCTCATCAATGCTGACCAGCATGTATGGGGGGTGATTTATGTTCTTCTCGACCTTGACCGATTGAATGAACGTCTGGCTGAAACCCCGCACCTGGAAACAGGGGATGTCGCCATCCTGCTCGATGGTGGCGGGAAGGTTCTGGCACGCCATCCTGATCCGGCAAATTACGTCGGCAAGTCGATGGCCGACCTGCCTGTGTTCAAGAAAATACAGCAGTCACAGGGTGGAGATGGAATCTTTGATGGCATGAGCCTTGATGGCGACCAGCGGATATTTGCCTTCACACCCTTGCTCAACCAGCCCACCTGTTGTGCCTATGCGGTGGTGGGCATTCCCGCCGAGAGGGTGTATGCGCAAGTCAATCATGCATTTGTTCGCAACGTCTTGCTGATGCTGGGGATGGGCCTGCTGGTGCTTACGCTGGCATGGGTGGGCGGCGACCTGCTGGTGCTGAAGCGTGTTCGGGCTCTGTCCAGTGCGGCCAGGCGCATGGGCCAGCGCGATCTTACTGTCCGCTCCGGGCTGCCGCATGACGAAGAGGAGCTGGGCCAGCTGGCGCGCTCGTTCGACACGATGGCGGATAACCTGGAGAAATGGCAAAAGCAGGTAGTGCAGTCCAGTCATGAGGTCGAGAAGCTCGGCTATCGCAATCAGCTGATTCTGGATTCGGCAGGAGAAGGGATTTGCGGGGTGGACAGGGAAGGCAAGGTCATTTTTATCAATCTTGCCGGGGCGGCCATGCTTGGCTATCGGGTGGACGAATTGCACGGCTTGCCCCTGCATCAAACCACGCATTACAGCAAAGCTGACGGCACGCCGTATCCATTTGAGGACTGCCCGATACAGTTGGCGATCGAAGATGGGATCAGCCATCTTGGCAGCGATGAAATGCTCTGGTGCAAGGATGGCAGCGGTTTTTATGCGGATTATGCGGTCATCCCCATGTTTGAAGGCGGGAAGATTGCCGGTGCCGTGGTGACCTTCAGGGATATCACCGAGCGCAAACACTATGAGGAGCAACTGGCGCATCAGGCCACGCACGATAGCCTGACCGGTCTGCACAACCGTACCATACTCAACGACCGCATCGGCCTGCTGATCGAGCGGGCGGCCCGGGAGAAAACCGTGGTGGCCCTGTTGCTGCTCGACCTTGACCGCTTCAAGGAAATCAACGACAGCCTGGGCCATGGCGCAGGCGATGAACTGTTGCGCGGCATGGCGGTGCGCCTGACCGATCTGATGCGCGACAGCGATACGGTGGCTCGCCTGGGGGGCGACGAGTTCGTTGTTCTGGTGGAAATGAAGACAGCGGATAGCGCGATTCCGGTTGCCCAGAAGATTCTCGATGCCCTGACCAGACCCTTCAGTATTTCCGGCCGGGAGGTATTCATTAGTGCCAGTCTCGGCATCAGCTTGTACCCCAAGGACGGCGCCAGTGCAGAAGCATTGCTGAAAAATGCCGACGTGGCCATGTACCGTGCCAAGAAGGGTGGCGGGAACACTTTCCGTTTCTATAACGAGGGAATGAACACCAGTTCTGTCGAAAGGCTGAATCTGGAAACCAGCCTGCGCCATGCGGTGGATAACGGCGAACTGCTGCTGTATTACCAGCCGCAGGTTAATCTGCATAGCGGTGAGATCATCGGCGCCGAGGCGTTGATCCGCTGGCAGCATCCGGAAATGGGGCTGGTTTCTCCGGTGAAATTCATCCCGCTGGCGGAGGAAACCGGCCTGATATTTCCGATCGGTGAATGGGTGATGCGGACG